>JAFYDR010000072.1 GCA_017544725.1 Kiritimatiellia bacterium | reverse complement strand
TTTAACAACGACGGGCTCGTTCACCTTCACGACCTCGGGATACTCAACGCGCCGCAGCTCCAGACGATATCCGAGGCGGTTCGCCGTCTCGGTCCACACGCCCTTGTTCACTTCCCAGTAGAGGTCGGGGAAACTGTGCGTGGAGAAATAGCTCGCATGATACGCCTCGATGCACTCCTTGAGCTTCGCGGGATTCCATACGCCATTGTCCAGTCGCCTCGACATGTGCCCCGTCTCGACGACAACGGGCGATTCCTTCGCGAACCGGCGCGCGAAGCGGTCGCTCCACCAGTAGTTCTTCGAGCACAAGATGGAATCGTCGCGAAAATTGTGAAAAGCGTGCGACTGAAAACGCCTCCTACGGCGGCGACTGCGTTAAATGGCTTTACCTTCATTGCCTTCAACCTCGAATGCATAATCCTCATTGATTCGCTTTGGTTTGCAGTTCAAGATACTTCCAGCCATTGAAGTGGATCATGTGGTCTGGATTTTCCGCTATCCACGCCTCCGACTCCCATGCCAAGTTGGCTGAAAACTTGCGGAAATCCTTCCTTGTCGCAAATGCCGACACGAACGCAAGCGACGCGGTGCATTCTGAAAGTTTGCCCCTGAGCTTCCTCATGCGAAGTTCCGTTATCTCACCGGAGCTGTGGACTGCTTCAATCAAGAACAACAAGTTCTTCGACTCGCTGTAAGCGATCACGTCTGGCAGTTCATCGTGTTCTAAGGCGAAAAATCCAAGCTGCGAAAGCCGTTCCGTTTCCCGAACAAGGTATCGGTCCGTAGCATCTCCAAGGTACAGGACTTCCGCCCCGAAACCGAATCGCGGAAGGAACTTTTGCACAATGTCGCGCTGAAGCGCATTGTGTTCGCCTGCTGAAAGTTTGACCTCGATGCCAGAAGGTAATACGACCGGAATCCGCTCCAACTCGCGCTTTCGTTCAAGTTCAGAACGAAGGGTCTCTCTTTGAGCCATGAAATCGGCAACGGCTTTCTTCCAGTCGGGCTTCCCGTATGTACGGAGAAGTGTTGCGAAGTCAGGCGATGCAGCATATCCACGAGTGGGATTGTTCGTGGATTGGGATGCCAACGACGACGAATTTACCACATAACCAGCCGCTGTGAGCAAGATCAGATGACGACGGCGGACATCATCGTAGGAGCCTGGCGAGTAGGTGCGCCCGAACTTCTCGTTTTCAAAGGCTATTATCTGCCGTGTGGTCAGGAAACAACCATCGTCCGACGAATGAGCCTCCGAGAACGACTTTGATATCCCTGCAACGGCCAAGGCCGCTTCGGCTATGCGCCGTCGAGTCCTAACGGGCTCTTTTTCGACGGGAATGCCTGTTGCCGCTAGGACTTCAAGCATTTGCCCAATAAGTCTATCTGCTCTCGTACTACGAGTTTTCATGTCAAATGTCCAGTGTTGTCTGTATCGGACGAGGGCGGCGGCGACGGACAAGCTCCGCCTCGTCCATGTCGGATTGTCCGAGCGTGTCCCTTACCGCAAGCGCCAGTTTGTACGCCAACAACGGAGGAACGGCGTTGCCTATCTGCGTGAACTGCTGCACCTCGTTCCCGCAGAACTCGAAAGTGTCTGGGAAACTCTGAATCCGCGCCGCCTCGCGAACGGTGATCCTGCGCCTTCTCCCATCGGGAAGGCGCACCCGCTGCATGTCGCTGGTCGCTCCGGCGAGATTACGGCATGTGACGGTACGGGAAGGCATGTTTGGATACAGGTCCCGAGGTCGGGCGCAATGCGACTTCCGCTCGTATTCGGCTATGTACGCATCCTGTTCGGGCGTGAGGATCTTCGCTCCGTCAGGTATTGTCTCCATGGTGTCGCCGATTGCATCGCCGACCGTTGCGACATGCTGTTCACGCTCGGGGAACCGAAATGATGAACGATGACCAACGACTACAAGACGCTCGCGATTCTGCGGAACGCCAAAGTTGACGGCGTTGAGGCACCGGAACTCGACTACATACCCAAGCTTATCCAGTTCGTTGAGAATCAGGTCGAGATACCATCGGTGCGAAAACATCAGGTTGCGGACATTCTCAAAGAGGAACAGGCGAGGGTTGAGCCTCTTGACCGCATCGATGAAAATTGGGAAACCGTCTCTGGCATCGTTCATGCCCTGCTGTTTTCCACGGACACTAAACGGCTGGCAAGGAGGACCGCCAATGACAACGTCGGCGGACGGATATTCGAATCCGACCTCAAGTTTCACCTCTTCACAAGGTCCGTTCAGATTGTGCCTATAGGTCTGAACCGCCGAAGGAACCATTTCAAAGCCATGAGTTTTGAAGCCAGCAGCCTCGAAACCGAGCGAAAGCCCGCCACAACCTGCGAACAGATCGACTACCTTTGCGTGGACTGCTACCTGAGGTACAAGGAGATTTGAAAGATGTTTCGCGAAAGATGTCATGCAAACTCCTCCGCTCCGCCAGCGCGATTTTTCCCGCGGCGTTGCTCCATCTGTTCGCGCAAGGGACGGGATTCGGCTAGTGCCAATGCGACGACGCACAGGACAGTCCGCCCGTTAAGACGGCTGCCCGTTGTATTTACTCTATGTTCTCGTACGCGCATTGATACATCCTCTCCAAAACGGTGGTATTATACCATATTTGCGTTCAGCCGTGTTGGACGAAATGAACGCACCAACAGGCGGCTGTGCCATTTTGCGGCTCTCTGCTTTCGCGTCACTTCGCCGAAGGGGTGAAGAGCTTGCGGACAGCCTTGGCGGCCAGTTTCTCGCGGCGATGGATGTCGAAGAGGCCCGCCATGTTGCAGCCAAGCGGACGCGTCCGTATGTCCGAACCACCGCGGAAGTACGAGCGCGAGTCGCAGAACTGCCAGACCGCGACGCCCTGGATGTCCTTGTCCTTTATCGCGAAGTCCACGGAATTGGAAAGGTATTCGGCCTGGAACTCCTCGGACCAT
>JAFYDR010000071.1 GCA_017544725.1 Kiritimatiellia bacterium | reverse complement strand
TCGGCGATGACCTGTCCCCACAGATCGATGCGGATTGCGTTGTTGTTGCTCGGATTCGTGCGCCAGATATTGCCCCAACCGTGGATTTTCCCGATACTCTCTTTCGAACCTACCAGCAACGGGTAGTATCCGCCTCCACCATCCTTGATTGTCAACGTGCCGCCCTGCATACGGAGCGTGCCGGTTGAATTCTTCGCGGTACCGACTGCAAAGTAGATCGTGTTTGACAATGTGCCGTTGCCGTTGAGTTGCAGTTCCGCTACGCTACCGCCCGCATTGGCGACCTTGACGGTACGCACGTTGGAGATCAGGCTGTCGTCATTCAATGCGAGAGTCGCCGTGGAGTTGGTTCCAGCCCCGACGCAAATATAGTCGATGTTGTTCAGGTAGGACTGGTCATTCATCTCCATCACGGCGGACGAGGATTTCCCGTATGCGAGGTTGATCGGCGAGATTTTGGTGGGACTGGCTTGGTTGTTTAAGATGATTCGCCCTTTGCTGGAAATGCCGCGCGCCGCGCTCAGTTCGAGCCACTTGAGGAAATTCGGCGTCTCGTCCAATACCAGTGTGCCCTCGCCGTTGAATCCTGCATGGATCATGGTTCCGTTCGATTTGGTTAACGTGCCGCCTTCGCAGAGGTGGAAATATCCGACCGCGCCGGCGTTGCGCCCAATTGTCAGCTTATTCCCGATTGTCATGTTGCCTGCGCACTCTACGACGCCCGTCCCGCTCTCTCCAGGGAAGATATCGTAGGTGACGATTGTTCCATTGTTCGTCACAATTCCGCCTGGTCCAGAGGCGTTCTGTCCGACGCGGAACTCGTGACTCTTTTGAACCAGTCGTGCGGGGCCATCCACAGTCAGTCGGTTCAGCGCAGTGGAGGCACCGACGTTGAAATTACCCATTGGCTCCCAGTACCCGTTATGGAAATTCACCGTTCCCCGCCCGTTTCCCGAGTTTCCGATGGCGACATTGCCTACATTCGTCATCGTGCCGCCATCGAACTCGAAGAGGATGTGTCGTCCACCCCCAGAACTGTGCCCGACGACGAATGCCTTGGTTACGGCGTTCACTCCCTCGGAGAGATGAAGTGGATTGGTTTGCAGAACATCCGCCCACAGGTACGTGTCGTTGTTTGTTGTCGGCACCGCATAAACTTGGTAATGTTCTCCACTGTGCATGACCCAGTTTCCGGTTTCGTCCCATTGCAGATTATTTTTGTTTCCTTTCCGATAAGCATACTCCAAGGCATTCCCACCTGCCAGTCCGTTCGCAGCCTCGACCATCGTCGCGAGCGAGTCTGTCAGGATGAACTCTCCGCCTTTTTGGTAGAAGGGGAGAATGTCAGCGGGATCTTCGAAATGGAAGAAATTGATACGGACGCCCGCATCCTTGAGTTTTGTGTAGATCGCGGTGTCGCAATCGGAAATCAACTGGATGAAGTTGCAGTTGTTCGTGATGGTGTCTGTGGCATACTGGTCACTCTCCGCGTAAGTCCAGTTGGTACCGGTTGCTGTTCGGCTCATGTTGCAAGTGAGAACCGAGGCGACCGATGCGCGCGCCAGCGCGATGCCGGAAAGTGACGCGGCGATGAACGCCTGATGCAAGCGTCCCTTCTCTTGGATTTTCGTCGCAACCTCAGCACACACATTGTCCGCGCAATGCAGGTTGATCCAAATGTTCGTCGGGAGACAATCGATCGCCTCGTCGAAGGTCGGCACCTGAATGCCGTTCCCGGTGTCGAACGCACGAATCTGTGCGAAGGTAATATCCGCCACGTTGCCGGTGCCGTCCGTGGTACGATCCACCGTCAAGTCGTGCATGATGATCAGCTCACCGGTCTGGCAACGTTTGATGTCCATCTCAATCATCACCGCACCAAGCGCGACCGCGTTGGTAAATGCTGGAACCGTGTTTTCAGGAAATGTCTGATTATCCCCGTGATGTGCGCAAATGCCCATCGACGGCATTCCGCCACACGCCACGCGAACGAGACAACCGACCGCGAACAGGAAACCGAAAACTCTCATCTTCCTCTCCATGTCATACTCCTTGCCCAAACGAACCAATGCAAAAATCACCATTACTTTATCAAATACAAACGAAGATGACAAGCATGGAAGAGAGGGTGAACGTTGTTAGGTAGTTCGGTAGTTGGATTGAGCCGTTCACGCATGGTATTAGGGAGGGGCAACGTCCCCGTTGCCCGTTTTTCGGTTGGCGGCGTAGTCACCTTGCCTCACGCCTAGGTACGGAGCCAGTGTGTTTTATCCTCACGCTAAGTGCGCAAAGTCCACAAAGACGGGAGGGGTAACGTCCTCGTTGCCTTTATGGGACCGACTATTGGGGAGCGGACGAGTTAACCGCGTTCTAGAGACAAGTGCTTCGCCTACACCCCGCACGGGAATATTCGTGGGAATAACTTGGAAAACTACCACATTTCGTCACTCGTCATTCGTCACTACTTCGCGCAGCGAAGTTGTTGTTTTCTTTTTCAAAAAACGACGGCGAAAAACGCAGATACACCCTTATTTCCTGAATGCGTTACCGATGTAGCCATCTATGTCCGCAAGGATGTACTGTTCACCTGTAGTATGCAAAGCACCATAACAGCGGCGCACATATTCATCAGCGCCGGTTGAGTGGAATAGCTCGTATGCGGCACGTCCAGAGATGTGCTCCGCGCGACGATACATCTCGATGCAATAAATTAGGAACTTTCCCGCTTCGCTCATGTTTATGCCTCCTCCGGATAGGGTATCACGCCTGTTCGATCGGCTTCAACGAACATTTCGCCGAGCATGACCGGGCTATAATGCCAGAGCTTCAGCTTCTCGTCGGCAAGTTTCTCGTAGAACTCCGAACGATAGAGGCGATCCGTCGCCTCCGCTTCGGAAATGTTCATCCGCTTGCCGATTTCCGCCACAAGCGGTGGCAAAACAAGAATGCCAAGGAACGCGATGTACTGGCTTTCATTCATACGATCACCTCCGATTTTCTAAACCGAATAAACGCCAGGGCCTTCGCCGATGCGAAAACGAGCTGATTGTACAGTTGCTTGATCTTCAACCTTGCGAGCGTCTCTTCCTTCGTAATTTCACCTTCTCGATAGAGTGCCAATGTCCTGTAAACATCGTCATTCGCCACCGGACCGAACACCAAGTCGCGTCCTCCCGCGACATCGAACCCATCACGGCACGAGCAGACAAAATTAAGCCATATCTCATCCGGTTGGTCGAACTTCAACATATCGCAGAATTCAAAGGCAATCTTCTCGTCAATTTCATATTCGTTCACAATCGCGATGCCGCCTTTGCGCAGAACAACCTTGCGGGCGAAATCGACCGCCTGATCTCGATTCAGCGTTGTATAGAACCCAGACCCGAAATCAAGCGCATGACTTGGCTCTAAGATTTTCGGGGCTTTTACTTCAACATTGCTTCCATGATACAAAAGCATCACGGTAACCTCCTAACCTTGTATGATGACAAATCATGCACACATTGTCCATCGCGGCGACCACGTCGCCGCACCGATTCTTTGTCTTACGTCCGACATATTCGATCAGCGAGCAGACGTAGAACAGATCGTTTTCTTCCTTTTCAGACATGCTACGTGTTTTCTCCACAAAGCGCACCGTTCAAACAACTGTAATTATACCGCTTCACACCTGAGAGGGCAATCAGAAATGCGATTGATTTGTTCATCGGACGCATCTGCGAATTTCGTCGTCGCCTTCTAAAATAAAAACAACAGAAACAACTTAAGAAAACAACTTGTCTTTAGCGCGCGGGGCAACTCGCCCGCGCCCAACAGCCGATCTTGTAAAGTGCCCCGTAGGGGCAACATAGGGCGGCAAGGCCGCCAGTGACGAGTGACGAATGACGAGATGGTGCATGTCTCGTGTCCCATGTCGCGTGTCGTTAGATAAGGCAGCGAAGACATCGTCGTAAAAATGTTCTTGTCAGTTGGTGCCCATTCGGGGCTTCCGTGACCATGCCGTCGCAAATCATGTCGTTTGAAACGGAATACACGGAACTCACGAAATGGAGAGAGTAGGGGATGTACGATTTACCGTGCATCCTGTGTATCCCGTGGTCGAAAAAATGACGACTGAAAGGTTTTGAAATGGGTTCCGTTATTTGACGAAAATGATGATGCCGGGGGAACGCGAATTCTTGAGGACGAGCTTGCCGTTTTCGATAGTGGCAACAAGCGCCTCCGAGAATGTCGCATCGTAAACTCCGTTGATCTCCACGGTGACGGGCAGATCACGTACGGATTCCTCCGTCAGACCGTAAGCGTCGCAGAGCACGTAGGTCTTGCGAGCCGGTCGTCTCGTGAATCGGCAGGTGATACCACCCAACTCGCTCAGGGTGTCGGCTCGCGGGGCTGTGCCTAACGAGGGCAATTCATAGGATGCACCATCGCCCGTCACCACAAGTGTTCCGCCGAGGAAGCGGAAGTTACCGGAGAGCGATCCCGTGCCTGTGAGTGCGCCGTAAATCGGGCAGTACGAATCCGCACCGGAGGCGGCATTGGTCAAGACCGATCCCGCAGCCAGCGTGGTCTCCCCGTAGATTCCAGACGGCATGAGCTTCGTCACTTGGAGCTTGAAGTTCTCCTCGTTAAAGTCAACGGCGGAGGTTGCACCGGGGAGGGTGATGGAGACCGAGTGACCGATATTGCCGTTCGGTCCGTAGTGCCCGGTGTTGTCGGCGGTTCTGACCTCGTACGGGTACACACCTGCCGCAAGGGTGAGTGTCCCGTCCGCAACCTTATCGGGCGCGGCAATGGTTTGTCCCGCGATAGTCAGCGAGATCATGTCATCGTATGCCAAGTGGACAGACCACGTGCCAGCCTGTTCCGGCGTGACATAGATATAGCCGGTGAAACGATTGACGCAGGAGTTAAAAGGTGTCCACGGATTCTCGTCTCCGGCATAGAACGTCAACGCCTCAAGCGTGTTGGTTGGTGAGGAGAATTCCCAGTCGGACAAAGTCCGCCAGGCTGAGGAGAATCCGTTCTTGTGGTACCAGTTCCCCACGTAGGGAATCGGGCGGATTTTCAGGGTGGTCGTATCGAACCGCGTGTAGGATGCCGCCACAAGAGGGGCAGAGGGTTCGGTCGTTGACCAACCGAGCGCCATGTTCTGCTTCCATCCCGAGACGGTCGCGCCTTGTTGCCCCGTGTTGTCCCATGCGTAGATGTAGAAGGTGTGCCATCCCTCGTTCAGTTCAGCGGAACCTGATTTCACTTCGCTGGATGCAGTAGTTTCCAGGATGCTCTGGCCGTCGATTATCAAAAGTATCCGATCATCGAAGGTGCCGCCAAAGTACCACATGCCAGCCTGTTCTTCATCTACATAGAACTGACCGCGGAAGACATAACCGACTGATGCCAGTGAAACCGAAGTGTTATTCGCTAGATAGGAGTGGAGTCGCTGGAGTGTGTTTACGCGGAAGCAATAGTCCCCTCTGTACGCTTTGGTTTTAGCCCAATCGCCTTTATAGACAGCCATTTCCACGACACTTTCACTCGTAATATCGAGTTTTACTGTCGTGTTTTCACCCAACGAGAGTCCGCCGATCAGGGCGGAGCTCCCGCTCAGATCTACCGTATCCGTCACCGTGGAGTTGACCGTCCACAGTCCGCTGAGCTGTCCCTGCGCGGAGGCATCCGAAACAACCTTGCCGTTTCCGGTGAGCGTCACATCCGAGAATCCGTCCAGTCCCGTGAGAGAGGTGAAGGTATGCCCGTTCAGATCAATGGTGACGGTGCCTGCCTCCGACTCGCCGAACCCGCCGACTGGCCGATAGTACGTCGTGGTCAGGTCTCCGGTCAGGCGCAGCGTACCCGAAACGAAATCCGCCAAGACTTGGTCTTGGATGGCGGAGTCGAGCGTTCCTTGTACATTTACCGTGCCGCCTGTCACAATCATTCCTGATTCGGCAAACTTGGTGGTTCCCGCGAGGTTGATTTCCTCCCCTGACGAGAGTGTCGTGCCGTTCCACGTCATTCCGGAGAAGATACCGTTCCCGGTCCGTTCGCCGGTAATTTGCACCGTGCCGCTTGCCACCACGACAGTCCCGTGATTCTCGATTCCACCGGCGAGTGTAATGTTGCCGGTCATAGTCAGCGTAAGTCCTTCGGGAACAGTGACCTTTCCGTTGACCGTCATCGACCCGTACGAGCAGGTCAGTTTCCCGTTGCCTTCTCCGACCGTCACATCCGGTTCCAACGGCTGGGAGAGGTTATAGCCGCGCATGTCGCCGCCGTTCTTCACGATGATGCCATTCGGGACACGTGGATTCGTCACGCCTTCGATCGTCAACATGCCGTTGTCGATTACGATCCGACCGACACTCACGTTCGGTACATTGACCAAATCGAACCCATGTACCGTTCCTGAAACTTGCCCTTTGACAGTCAGTGTGGCGGTATCCGGTCCAGAGAAACGTAGATCGCTGGCAACCGTACCCAACTCGGAGTAAGGCAGGTAACGGACATCCAAGCGTCCGGGCCCGCCGATGGTCGCATCGCCTGTCAGGTAGATTTCGCTGAACGTGGTTGTATTGGCGGGATCAGCCTGCGAGTTGCGCAAGACGCCTTCGCCATCAGGGCCAGCGCCCTCGATGTAAAGCCGCTTGCAGTGCGTCGCCTCGTTCGGATAGAAGTCGTAGCCGAGGTGATTGACATCTAGCGCTCCCTTGTCACGGATCGTGATGCTGGAGTTCGCGTGTCCAAAAGCATTGGTGCCGGTGTTCGCCCCGAGTTTGACAATGCCGTTGGTGATGAGGATCGTCTGGTAGGTAAGCTCCGGACCGTCGAACGTTAAGGTTCCGCTCCCGCCCATAACGAAGGTGTCGGAGCCGTTGATGATACCTGTACCCGTGAGCGTGTAACTCTTGTTGCCCGTGACCGTGATGCCGCCAACCGTGATCGGCGCGCCGATCAAGATCGAACCGAGTCCGCTGTCCTCGCCGTCAAAACGAGCATCGGCATAGGCGGCAAACGCGACAGGTGTCGCATCGCCGACTTTTTGCCAAGCCGCAACGGAGGTTGACCAAGTCTCCTCATTGACCGGACGCCAGAGCAGGGAAAGCGGTTCTGCATCCGATTCCGTTACCGTGTAGAGTACCTCGCCGGCATCGTTGACGCTTACGATTCCGGCAACGGAGTCATCACCAATTACGGAGACGTCCAAAGCCGCCAAGTTGTTTGTTGCCGCCAACCCCGTGTGAGAGAAGAGGGTCAAGACGCTTCCTCTCGGGATACCATCCGAAGAGAGCAGTCCCAGATTCACTGTGCCGGTTGCGGGCAGGGTCAGTGTGCCGTCCAGTGTGGCAAGTGCGGAGAGTTTCAGCGTGACGCCCGCAGCCGGGGCGAAGCCGCTCGCCAACGAGAAGACACCGCCGTATGACGAAAGATCAAGCGTGCCTGTACCGGTTACAGCCAAGGTTCCAGTGCCAGTGACGGTCGATTGCAACGTAATCGTGCGGGGTGTCGTACCGTCCGTGGCATCTGCGGTGTCGAGCGTCACCGTCCCGTTCACGTTCAGACCGTAGTTGGCGGATTGGACACGTCCGGCGAAAGTCCAGTCGTCCGTCGCTCCGAACACCGTGCCGTTCTGGGCATCGAGATAGGATTGTGATCCGGCAGAACCTTCATCTTCCGCGATACCGCCCGCGCCCAAGTTGATCCGTGCGATACGCAAGACAGTGGGACTATTCGATCCCAAACCGATCTTCAAGGTATTCAACGTACCGGTCGAACCTTCGATGATGGGACACGAAGCGGCGCTGTTGTTCCAGAAGTGATCGACGTTCAGAATTCCGTTTACCAAAAAGTGCCCGTTGTTGTCCGCGATGCGCAACGTCCCGACATTCATCACCCCACCGGTGTTGATCTCGAACATCGTCTTGCTAAGGCTGAAATAATTTGTGCCGGGAATCGTTAGTTCGGAACCGGACGGAACGATGAAACTCTCGTTGTAAACCGGTGCCCAGCTTGTGTTCGCGTCGGAACTTTGGGTCAACGTGTATTTTCCCTGCAAGGTATAGGCGAGGTTACACAGTTTACCTGGAACGGTTCCTGTTACGCCTCCTGCGAACTCGACGTTCGAAGACAGGCAAGCTAGGTTGATCTTTTCTGCGAAGGTCACCGGACAACTGAACACCGGAACGATCGCCGCTTGGTTGAAGATTGTGTTCACGTTCGTCAGTGCGTTACCGATAAACGTGAGCGGCGCGGTACAGGTTCCCTTGACGGTGATGGTGCGCGGGGAATAATCTTGCAGGTCGTTCTCGATGGAGGTGGCGGTTGTGATGTTTTCGAAGACAAGGTCTTCCCCGCCGGTAGGTGCGACATTTCCCGACCAGTTTCCTGCGGACGAGAATTTGCCATCCCCCTCATTCCCAGTCCAGACGAGTGCGTTTGCCATGGGCGAGTAGGAAAGTATGCCGTCCGTTACCGTTGGAGTCACGGGAGCAATCCCGTTGAAACTCATGGCGTAGAAGTCAGCAGTTTTTGTATTCGCGGTTTCCGTGACAAGTGCGGGATAGGTCGTGTTCCAGTCGAATGCGGAACTGTCGGTCAGCTGGATGGCGAACGGAACGGAGTCTTTGATCGCCCCGTATGACGCCACTGTCAGTGATCCCATCGCGCCGCTGGATTTCGAGAGCGTGAACAAAATCTTGTCCATGGGTACCGTCACGGTCAAATAGTTGGCGGTGATCGAAGCGTCATCTACAAGGACGGAGGTCAATACCGGATTTGTTTTGCCTTGTCCGAGGTCGAATTTCCCGTTGATCTTCAGCGTACTGCCAGAGAGCACCTTCAGGGAACAGCCCCAACCGACAATGTCGAATGACTGTGACGTATTCGAGTTGGTGGTCTCGATCTTACCGCCGTTGGAGATCGTCAGGCTCGAATAGGCGAAGACGAAAAAGATCTTTGCGCGGATGGAGGCACCGTCGGTAACGGTCATCAGTGCGGAGGTAGGTTCTGTGTTGGCATTTGAACCTGCCGCTACGTTTGCCACGGTAGTCAGATCGCATTGGCAGTTGCTACCCGTGAAGATAATGGTACGCTGCAAGGGCGTTGCCCCTGTATCGCCTCGTAAAAAGACGCGCCCATTTCCCGCGGCACTGACAACGTTACGGTATGTTTTGCCTCCGTAAACGATCTTTTCCCCTGTGTTGGAGAAGTAGATCGGGCAGTCAAAGGTGATCATGTCCGTCTGCTGGAAGGCAAACGGTGTGTTTGCCGAAAGGGTCAACTTGCCACCGGTGAACGTCCATGCGCCCGACGTGGGAGAGAGAACCGAACAGGTTATTCCGCCTGACGGAATCTCTACCGTGCCGCCTGCGGCAGAATTGAAGACTGCGGTATCTCCCGAGGAGGGGTAACCGTTCGCGCAGTCGCCCGTCCACTTGGTCGTATCCGTCCAGCTTCCGTCACCGCCGTTCCAGGTTGCGGTTCCCGCCAGCGAACTTCCCGCTAAAAGGGAGAGGATGATGGCCATCGCTCCCACACGATACGCGACAGACTCGCGGATTCCTTTCCAACTTGCCAGTAAGAACCGTGATTTCTTCGTCATAGACATAGGCAACCTCGCATTGAATAGGTGAAACATCAAAGCAACCAATTGGCGAACCCCACGCCGCACAACTGGCACTACCCATCTTTCCTGTAAACGGTTGCCAGTATAACAAGATTATATCTCTTGGTCAAGAAAAGGTCTGCTTGGTGTCAGGGTGAAATCAAAACAGGACTTGTTGTAGTTGTCAAAACAGGACTCTGTCTTTCGGTGTCATTGGGGGGGCTGAGAAGACGGATTTGCGCGATTACGGAGAGACGACGGGGCGGCAGGCGGTTTCGCCTTGTGGCTCTTGATTGGTTTCGTTCTTCATTGTGTTCCCTTCGTCAGAATTTCAATACCGCAAGATTGCGGATGGAGACGAAGCCTCTGCCGCCAGCGGAATCAGGCGAGCCAAGGACAAGATGATCAATGACCTTAATACCGAGCAACCGTCCGGTCTCGATCAGGCGTTTGGTGATTTCAATGTCCTCGGCGCTGGGTTCTGGATCGCCTGTCGGATGGTTGTGCGCCACAAGTATCGCATAGGCTCGGTATCTGACGGCTTCACAGAACACATCTCGCGGATGAACCGGAGCCTTGCTGACAGACCCATGCGAGACATCAATCGGTTCGCAGAGCGGCCGTAGGTCGCTGTTCACAGGAAGAACGAAGAAGTGCTCTTTTTCAGGCGATGCAGCCAGTATGCGGCGAAAGAGCGTTGCAGCACCGGTGGCGCTTCCTGCGTTGGCCGTGCGAAAATCGTCTGCCGAAATGCGCGACTGTACCCGCCGCACGAACTGGAACGCCGCCGCGAGCCGCAAAAGCTTCGCATCCGCCGCGCCCTTTATCGGGTTGTCGGGATTCTTCTCATTCCATTCCGCAACGCGCGTCTTCATCGCCTGCCAGTCGGAATTGATGAATTCCTCCAGCGAAGGGAAAGCGCACAGGAGACGATGCGCCAGTTCCGAAACAGGACACCCGACCGTGCCGGTGTTGAGCAGAATCGCGATAAACTCGGCATCGGAAAGGGTCTTGCCGCTTGGGTCCCGGATGAGTTTTTCGCGCGGACGCTCGTCCTCGGGGAGGTTATACTGTTTTGTACTCACCAGTTTTGTCCTCTGTTGCCACATAACCCGCGAATGCTTCAGCTTTATTCACGGTTGCAGTATACGAATCATTTGCTTCACTTTGCGAGTGTCCCTTGAAATTGTCAACCTGCTCCATGACCTTGCGAAACACCTCGGGGCTGTACTGCGGCGGATATCCGTTCTTGACCAGGCAAATCTTGATATCGAATTTAAGTTGATCCCGGACGATCTGGTTGTTGAGCCAGTCCGCAAATGAAGATTTGGCGTCAATGATCTCTTTGATCTTTTTCGCAAGCGTCTTGCACTTTTCGTTGATCTTCAAGCCTTTTACGGTCTTGTCCTCTCCGTATTCAAAATTGTATTGATCACGGAGTGCCATCAGGATGTCGTAAAACGCCTTCTCCTCGAATGTCAGGCCGATTTTGCGGAAGCTCTCACGGTCGGCATTCATGTCACGAAGGATTTTAAGAGCCTGCTCCGTCGCGTTTCGGATAATCTCTTCGGAAGTCCTTTCTTGCGCCTCGCCCGCTTCCTCTGCCGTAAGATGCTTTCGCCGCTCGTGGTATTGCCTAATGGTCTCTTCCAACATCTCCTGAAATCGCTTGGCGGCCACCTGATTCGTTTTACCGTATTCCGTAATCTGCTTGCGAAGCATTTTTATCAGCAACTCCAACTTGGACGCAGGCATCTTCACCGAAGACAGCCTTTCAAAGTATTCTGGACTGAAAAGGTCCTCTTCTTCGCCACTCTCAAGAATGCTCTCGACCTTGTTGTACTTCAATGCCTCTTCGACCATCTTGGCCACATGCCTGTTCATGCTGTCGGCATCCAATTCACTCGTGCCGCTCATCTTGCGCACGAACCCGGCTATCGCCATAAAGCATTGCGCAAGCGCAGACTC
>JAFYDR010000070.1 GCA_017544725.1 Kiritimatiellia bacterium | reverse complement strand
GAGAGGCTGAGAAGTAAGCAACCAGAGGTTGCAGTGACGGATGGGGAGGGACGCGCTCCGTCGCGTCCACCGCGTAACGACGACACCATCATCGTCGAAACGAAAGTTATCCACATGAACGTTCCCGCGCACCGCGGGCGGAGCACTTGCCTATAACTTCGAGCCGCCAGAGGCGGCAGCAACGAGAGAAGAGTGACGAGTGACAGGTAGCGAAGCCGCACAACCGAGAAGCTGAAAGGCAAATATGTATTGCGAAGGCGGCGATGAAGAATGAAGGGGGCGTGTCGCGTGTCGTTTGTCGCATGTCATCGGTAGCTGTCGATTGTGATAGCCGCGTAGCAGCGACAGATTACAGACTGGGTGAACAATGCGTGCTCCCCCGGCAAGCCGATATCTGCCCAGTCCTTCATTCGTCATTTTTCATTGGCGGCTCTGCCGCCAATAACATCAGCCGTCCCTCGGAACCAGCACGACACGGATGGGGAAATGATCGGAATATCCGGTCATGTAAGAATCACCGATTCCTTTTTTTCGAACGCGGCGGAAGGGAAATGGTGTGCCAAGTTTGGTGCACTGTGCGGGCGTTTTGAAAATCCGGTAACTCCCCTTCTGAACCTGCCAAGGTGCCTGTGGCTGGAAATCGCCCCACATTCCACGGGTCACAATCATGGCATCAATCAGATTCCAGGTTCGTCCCGTCGCGTAGTAGTAAGTCCCCTTCTCATTCGGTGAAAGCTCCCCTGTCAGATTGTACAGGTAACGTTGGGTGGTGTCGGCAACCACCTCCGCGAGATTGGTTTTGAACAAACCGATCTCGCATAACGGAGGCGCCGATGCCTCGTCGTTGAAATCCCCAGTGATCAAAATCGCCGCATTCGGCGTTTTCTTCAAAATCGCATCCACCTTGTCGCGCACCGCCTTGGCGCAGATACGGCGCAACGCCTCGCTTTCGTTTTGTTTTCCAAGCTTGGATTTCCAGTGGTTCGCCAACACGTAAAGTTGCCGCCCGCCGAAGGAGAAAGTCGCAACCACGGTATCCCGCATCTCCTGATACGGCTTGACCCACTCCGCATGAACGGGAGCCGTTTTGGAAAGGATCGCCACATCGATTCCACGCTTGTCCCCGCTGTCACGGTGGATAATCTCCGGCAGTTCGTATCCGCATCGTTCACGAAGTGTCTTAACCAAGTCCTCCAGAACGCGCCGGTTCTCCACCTCTTCCACGCACAGGATATCCGGTTGCATCTGCGCAATGATATCTGAGAGATGCTGGAGTTTCAGGCGGTAGCGATTGTTCGTCCATCGCATCCAACCACGCGGCGTGAATCCGTCATCGCCCTTGTTCGCAGGATCGTCCTCCGTATCGAACAGATTTTCCAAATTCCAATTGCATAAAACCAATTCCTGTGGCGGCTCCGTCGCACCGAAAAGAATCTCCGCCGAGAACAGCCAAAAGGCGGTAAATAAAAAAAGAAAACTTTTTCTCATACCCCTTGACTTCCCTCCCGAAAAACGCTATAATAAAGCCCGTTTTTTACGACACAAGTCGGAGAGTAGCGCAGTCTGGTAGCGCGTTTGGTTCGGGACCAAAAGGCCATGGGTTCAAATCCCATCTCTCCGACCATTTTTGTATTTTCCGCTTCCTTCATCGTCCGTCACCTCTCCATCGCATCGGGAATCCGTTACTCTCCCTGCTGGATCAATGATTGGATAAAGGCGCGAAGAACAGGCACTCCCATTTTCCCGACCGAACCATGATTCGCACGAGGGATCTCGTGGAACTCGACCCGTTTCGCACCCAGCTTTTTTAGGCTCACCGCCATCAACTGATTCTCTTCCACGCGGCAGGCCCATTCGATTTCCCGATCTCCGACAATCAGGCAAATCGGGATCGCTTCGGAAGAGAGGTAATACATCGGAGCGCGCTCGTTGATCAATGGACGATACTGCGGTCCCTTATCCCCCATCCATTTCTTCACGTTGAAGTGTTCCGTCATCTGTCCGCTAATCGGCGCGGCTCCCAACAGCTCTTTCGGATCGCTCCCGAACTTGGCAAGCCAGCGTGAATCCAGTGCAATCATCGCGGAAAGATAACCGCCCGCAGAATGGCCCGACACGATCACACGTTTCGGATCGCCGCCGTACCGTGAGATCGAGCGGAGCGTCCACACCACGGCTCTCGCCGCATCTTCCAAGTAAGCGGGAAAGGCGGCACGCGGTCCCAAACGATAGTTGACTGCAACTTGAAGTACCTGATCATCCCCCAAATCCTTGAAGTGCTTATTCCCGCCGGAAAGTCCCCCGCCGTGGAACCAGACGAGGACGGGAAGATTCGTCCCCCCGTCCAAATATCGAACATCCAGCTTGCACCGAGTCCGCTGATACTCGTCACCGGACGCATTCAACTCCTCTTCCGTGTAGTACGGGATGTTCTTTTCCTCCTTCCATTCCGCAGACAACAGAGAAGTTTGACAAGCAACAAGCACCACAATCACAAACCAACACGTTTTCATTTGTTTTCCTCCGGAATCATTCCTTTCAACAACTCAACCGCTTTTCCCAATTGCGGATCGTGGACACCCTTAAATCCTTTTCCTTCTACCAGCTGCTGCCGAATCTTGTTCCATTCATCAGAGTCGATCTCCACCTCGAAATCGGGCGAGAGTCCCTCGCCGTGAATCTCTTTGCGCTTGGGCGTAAGGTAATATGCGGTCGTCAGCCGAATCGCGCAATCCGGTCTTGACTCCAACGGGATCACACTTTGGACGGATGCCTTACCGTAGGTCTGCGTCCCCACGACAACAGCCCGCATGTGATCGCGCAATGCACCTGTCAGAATTTCCGACGCACTGGCCGAAGAACCATTCACAAGCATGATGATCGGCGTTTTTGTGTCCCGTATCTCGCACCTGCCTGCCGTATATTTTCCGGGCTCGTCCTCGTCTTTCCGCCGTCCTTCAATGAACACGATGGTCTTGCCGCGTTTCAACAACTGCTCGGCGACTCCCGTAGCCGAGAGAAGAAGTCCGCCGGGATTGTCCCGTACATCGAGAATGATTCCCTTGACCTTCTTTTCGCGAAACTGTTTGAGAACCTTCGTAAACTCCTCGGGAAGATTTTGGTTGAACTGTGCGATACGGACATAGCCGATTCCATTTCCCAAATCCAAAACGGGACGGATTCCCGAAATGTGGATGTCCTTTCGGACGAGCTTGAATTCCAACTCTTTGTCCGGTTCACGAAGGATGCCCAAAGTAACGGTCGAACCTTCCTCGCCACGCATCATCTTGAGCACCACGTCCATTGACATCCCGACAACATTCGTCCCGTCGATCGCGGTAATCGCGTCGCCAGCCAAGACACCCGCATGAAACGCGGGGGAATCGTCGATCGTGGACAAAACACGCATGACACCTTCGTCATCCGAATCGACCGTTACGCCGACACCGCAGAACTCCCCTTTTGTCTCTTCTTCCAAATCCTCGTACTCGTCGGGTTGAAGGAAGGAGCTGTTCTCGTCCATCTCCTGCAACATGCCGTCCGCAGCCATATACACCAGATCGCGAAACGACACATCTTCCACAAAATTCTGCTTGGCGAGGAAGAGCACTTCCATCAGCATGGTCACGTCGTCAAAGTGGTTCGTCGCCTCCGCTTCAATTTCCTCGCACTCCAATTCATCGGCAAGGTTTGGTTGCGGCGGCATGCGACACCCTGCGAACAAGAGGAACAAAAAAACTAGATACAAACCGATGTATTTCATTGACATCTTCACCTACCAGAATTTCCACCACTTCTTCTTTTTCTGCTGCTCGGCCTTTTCATCTGCCATCTCGTTGTACATGGACTTCGCGCGCTGCGATGCCGAAATGGCGGGATCGAGCAACTGATTTCTCTCGTTGATTTCGAGGCTGTCCGGCAACGACCAAAGAACCGTTCGGATGAACGCATCCTGCGTCGCTCGGTGTACGACCGTCACCTCACCGCCGGGAGAGATATCGAGCTTGGCGGGGGAAGTCCGCAGCAGCGTACCTAAATCAATGGAATCCCACACCTTGTTACCCGGTTCGTCCGTCACGCGCAGGAAGAGATGCTCCGTCTGATTCCTGTCCCAATAGACCAAACGGAAAATACGGCGCAGATTTTTGCGGTTTGAAAACATCTGCACCCCTTCCTGTAGACGAATCCCAGGCACCACATCGAAACTCTTTTTTTGCGACTTGTACTGCACACCGTCATGAACCAGCACCGCGTTGACAAGATACTTGCCCTCTTGCAACAGGGGGAACCATTTGTCGAGTTCCGCCGGACGGTGCACACGATCACCAGGTTTCAGCTGAAAACTTCCCGCGATCGGTGCATCGTTGAATGGGCGCAACGTATCCATCACGCCGCTGCCCTTCGTGACCTCGACATAAAGCTGATCACCGGAACCGCCCGAGCCGAGAACCAACCGCTCACGCGTCAGATTCAGCAAGTCAAACTGCGCCATGACCGGTTCGCCAACGATGTAATGTCGCTGAGCAAGATTCAGCTGCAAACTAATTTCCTGTGCGGAGAGTAAGCCCGCCGCCAGACAAGAAATCCCAATCCAAATCGTTTTTCCACGCATTGTATCTCTCCCAAACTGGGTTCATTATACCACATTCAAAAGGAATCGAAAAACAGGTTTTTTCAACACGCGAGCCATAACAGCTTGCCTATAACTTCGTAGGGCGGCGAAGCCGCCCAGCTGAGAAGCGGGGAAGCTGAGAGGCTGAGAAGTAAGCAACCAGAGGTTGCAGTGACGGATGGGAGGGATGCGCTCCGTCGCGTCCGGTTGTGTAACGACAACGCCCGCGAAATCGACAAGTTATTCCCCATGAACGTTCCCGCGACGCGGGCGGGGAGCTTGCCTATAACTTCGCAGGGCGGCGGAGCCGCCCGGCTGAGAAGCGGGGAAGCTGAGAGGCTGAGAAGTAAGCAACCAGAGGTTGCAGTGACGGAT
>JAFYDR010000069.1 GCA_017544725.1 Kiritimatiellia bacterium | reverse complement strand
CGTGACATTTACTTTTTAAAGGGGTGATACATTTATGGCATGGCATCTTGTAACACAGGGTGATGATCAGAATTCAAACTACATGGAGTTCCAGATCGACTCCGCGACGGATATCGAAACGCCGCCGGCAAACTACAGCTACGTGCTCGGGAGCATTGCGCACACACCCGGGTATGCCAGGATGTGGGAGGCTGACGCGAGCGGGAACTGGATTGAGATGGGGGTGTGATGACGCATGGGTACCACGAGACGCATGGATGCAACGACACTCGGCGCCGCACTCGCGTTCATCCGGAAAACCAAGAAGGAAATTATCAGCGAGTTCGGTAACTCGAAAATTTTCTACGGCAGCTGTGACACCGCCGCCGGGACCGCCGCAAAGGTTGTAAGCTGCGAGGAGTTTGCTGTGGAAGATCTGGAGAACGGTGTAGCGATCTACGTGACGTTTGCCAGCACCAACACGGCGGCTGACCCGACGATGAACGTCAGCGAGACCGGTGCGCTGCCGATCAAGTGCATTATCCGCGACACGTTGAGCGGACTGCCGGAGCCGGGATACCTGGTCGGTGGGCAGACCTACCGCTTCGTCTACGACGGGGCCAACTGGGTGACAATCTTCGGCGGGTTTGTCCGCGTGACAGACGACGACAACGGCAATGTGACGATTAGCTAAAGGAGGGGAAGAATATGGCAATCATCGATAAAGAGATGAAGACATTCAATGTCCCGAACGGGAACAATACAGTCCGGTATGAGATTGTTGACGCGGCGGAACGCGGACGGATGGATTCGCTTCAGGCGTCCATCAACAAGATCGGGCTGTGTGTTTATAACGATCAAATCTATGTAAACCCTGACGGCAACGACGTCAGGAATGACTGAGAAAGGAGAAAAGGAGTATGAGTTCACCTAACACACCTTTTTATCCCATGGACCACGATGACGCGCTGGACATTATCCAGGCAATCAACGAGGCCAGCGGACAGTACGACACCATGAGCGCGAGGAGTATTGTAAATGCGATCCGGAGCGGCAACGGCGACAAGATTCCAAACGGAAGCATTTTCAAGGAGACCCACGCGGTATACGGGGATATTTACTTTATTACCCGGGCGCATAACCAGCATAAGGTTGCAGGGGATTCCACCAGGCCGACCATTACCATTGAGTCGCTGTACCTGCTGAGTACCAACGGCGGCACGAGCGCTGCGACCTTCCAGTACGACCGGCCTGAAGCTTTCGCGAGCGTTGACGAGGCGATCCCGGCGAATACGGTTTGTAAGTTTACGGTCGTGTCTACGGGCGGAAGCTGGACGGCTGGAGATTATCACTTCACGCCTACCGCAAACATTGCTGCCGGCAGCAAGCTGTTGATTAGCGGCAACCAGGACGCAGCTTTGACTTCCCGGAAAGTTCAGGTGTTTGCCGACGGCAAAGCTTCCAGCGCGAGCGCTTCTTACGATATCGTTTCCGGCGACGGCGATGCTACGTTGGATCTTGGTTCCTGGGACAGCACGTTGAACCATAGAACCAGGATTCTGTACGGTTCCAACAACGAAGAGCAGAGTAACTTCTTCCAGTTCCTGAACGGCGACAGCGGCAGCGGCTACATGAGTTCTATCTGGCAGCCGAAGACGAAGTTCGACATGATGGATACGAGCTTCACCAGCAAGAAAGGTTTCCTCGGCGGGTTCTCCGACGAGTTCAGAAGCTATCTTGGCCTGTGCGCTATACCAAATGTGACCAATACGGTCTACGAAACCAACGGGTATACGGCAGACGGCAAGGCCTACAGCTATAACGGTTATTTCTTCCTGCCCAGCAGAAAAGAAATCTACGGTAGCAACGAGACAGAATACGAAGCCGGAGAGACGCAGTTTGACTATTATGCGACGCTTGGTACGACCAACGCGGATAAGTTGAAGTACGCACAGAAGGCGAGCAGTCCTACAACTTACTGGCTCCGCACTCCCAATGCTTCCGGTGCCATCACTGTCCGTATCTGTTACAGAGGGAGCGGTGGAGCGCTGTACAGCGGCTATGCCAGCGTTGCCTGCGGGGCGGCGCCGCTTGCAATTTTAGCGTAAGCGGAATCAAGCAATCCGCCCGTTAGGGCGGTTCAAACGTAAAGAAAGGATGAGTAAACACACATGAGTACACCTACGAAACAGTGGTTTCCGGTCACCCATGATGACGCGGTACAGATGGCAAAGTCTATTCGGGCCATGAGTGGCACGTATGACACGACTTCCGCCGCCAGCATCGTCGCCGCCATCCGGAGCGGAAATATCAACAAGATCCCGAACGGCAGCGTGTTCGTTGAGCACCATGCCGTGTACGGTGATATCTATTTTGTTACCCGGGCGAAGAATCAGCACAAGGTTGCCGGCGACAACGACAGGCCGACGATCACCATTCAACCGATGTACCTGTTGAGCGCGAACGGCGGGAGCACCGTCGCCACGTTCCAGTACGACCGCAAGGAAGCCTTCGTGAAAGTCGCGGAAGCGATCCCGGCGAATACTGTCTGCAAGTTCACCGCTATCGCGTATGGCGGGTGGACTGCCGGCACGTATCACTTCACCGCTACGGAGCAGATTACCGCCGGTAGCCTGCTTGGCATCGACAAGGAACAGAACACGGCGCTGACTTCCTGCAAGGTAAATGTATTTGCCAACGCGAAATCTACCAGCGCTTCGGCATCCTACAGCATCGCGTCCGGCGACGGCGACGCGACCGTGAACCTCGGTGCCTGGGGCACGGACTGCAACCACCCGCAGCGCGTCAGCTACGGCAGCAACAACGAAGAACAGTCCAACTTCTTCCAGTTCCTCAACGCCGACACCGGCGCGAACTACATGGACAGCGTCTGGGTCGCGAAGACCGACTGGGATATGATGGACACTAGCTTTACGAGCAAGAAGGGCTTCCTGGGCGGCTTCAGCGATGAGTTCCGGAGTTACCTCGGCCTGTGCGCCATTCCAAACATCACGAACCAGGTCTACGAAACCAACGGCTACACCGCCGACGGCAAGAAATACACGCATAACGGATATTTCTTCCTGCCAAGCCGGAAGGAAGTCTACGGCACAACGGAGACGACCTACGAAGGTGACGAGGTCCAGTTTGACTATTACAAGGATATTGCTACCTCGAATGCGGACAAACTGATGTATGCCCATGGTGCGACGTCACCTACAACTTACTGGCTCCGCACTCCCCATGCTTCCTATGCCGGCAATGTCCGTATCTGTTACACAGGGTACGGTGGAGCGCTGAGCAGCAGCAGTGCCATCAATGCCCTCGGGGCGGCGCCGCTTGCAATTTTAGCGTAAGCGGAATCAAGCAATCCGCCCGTTAGGGCGGCAAAAGGAGATGATTACTATTTCAGTACGTGTAGGCGACCGTGGTGAAAAGCGGTTGACCGCAATCGACGCATCAAAAGATATGATCAGTTATACCTATGACCGCGTCCATGACAAAACCTTGCCTAAGTCAGACCGGTGGCTTATGGCGAAGACGATCTGGGATGACGCCAGCATGGCGCGAGCACTCATCGTCCGATCCAATGGTATCAAGGTGGAAAACAAGGAAGAAGCCGAGGAGCGGATCCTCATGGAAAAGCAGGCGGTCGCCTATCTTGATTCCCTGAACAGCAACATCGACCTGTTGCACATTAAAGGAATCATCTCCGATGACCGCGCCGAATTCTGGACAGGCCTTGTTACGAAAACACAGAATCTGACCAAGGCAAGACTCAAAGCGAATAAGAACTCCTATAAGGAGCTTCTTAACAATTAAAAACCACAGGGAACAAACTACACCTCGCCCGTGCGGCAGCTCGCTGGTTTTAGACCGCACTCCCAATGCTTCCAATGCCAACAATGTCCGTATCTGTAACACAGGGAACGGTGGAGCGCTGAACAACAACAATGCCAACAATGCCAACGGGGCGGCGCCGATTGGGGGAATAGTGAGTTTCGACTACCTTTCCGAAAGGATTGGGAAAGCAGTACGCCTCCCGCAAGGAGTTTGTTTCCTGCATCCGAAAGGAGCGAAAACGGTCGTGGGATGGCGGCAGCGTGAAAACGCTGACCCGCCTGCCTCCCCGGCGGAACATTTGAATTATGAAAGAAGACTATTTTGACAAAGCAATGAGGTATGGCCCGATGAGACGGGCGCTTAATCGGTGCTGCCGGAACGTAAGGTGGAAGGATTCCGTGATCGGATATGAACTCCACGCCGCGCAGCACACACATGAATTAATCGATGAGATACGTACGGGTACGTACAGACTCAGCCCGTACCAGAAATTTACCATCTTTGAACCGAAGCGGCGTGACATCGTTGCCACCCGCATTCGGGACAGGCAGGTACAAATGGCTTTATGCGAGGGCGGTTTGTATCAGGACTTTGTGGAACACTTCATCTACGACAACTGCGCATGCCAGAAAGGCAAGGGAACCGAGTTCGCGATCCGGCGAATGAAGATCCACATGGCGAACTACCATCGCGAGCATGGCGCAGACGGTTGGGTTCTGCAAGGCGACGTGAAACATTTCTTTCCGTCCACGCGACACGACGTGGCAAAGGCGGCGGTTGCTAAACGAATCAGCGATCCGAAGGCGCGGCAATATGTGTTCAACGTGATCGACTCGTTTGATGGCGATATGGGTATCGGACTCGGAAGTCAGATCAGCCAGCTCGTGGAGTTATCCGTGCTTGACGACATGGATCACTTCATCAAGGAGAAGCTTGGCATCAAGCACTACATCCGATACATGGACGACTTCAGGCTGATCCACGAGGACCGGGACTATCTCGTATACTGCAAGAACGAGATCGAGAAACACCTGGCGGAAATCCACCTGGAGCTGAACCACAAGACCTGTATCCACCCGCTCCGGCAAGGCGTTAAGTTTATCCAGTGGCGTTTCATGCTGACGAAGACCGGCGGCGTGATCATGAAAATGATCAACAAGAAGGTCAACAAGGAGAAACAGCGGCTGAAGAAACTATTACTCAAGGAGAAGAGCGGCGATCTAGCATATGGCACCGCCGAACAAAGCTTACAGTCGTGGGAAGCCAATGCCCTGCGAGGTAATGGCGCAACATTCTATCAGCGCAAAAGCGTGAGGAATTATTTTGAAAGAAAGAAGGACGAAATTTATGGCGACGAATCAGGAAAGACTGCTGAAAGCAGAACATGACGTATGGCTTGCGAATTGTCAGGCATTGACCAATGCCGCCAACATTGACTACATCTCCATGATGGCGGATATCGAGATCCCTACGGAAGAGGAGGGCGAAAACAATGAGTCCGAAATTTAATAAGGTGAAGGCATATTATGACTCCGGTCGGTGGAACAAGGAAATGGTCGGCAACGCGGTGGTCAAGGGATGGATCACGGCTGCGGAATACGAACTGATCGTGGGCGAACCGTATGAGGGATGACGCCCTGGTTATGGCGCTGTTCGACTGCATTGAGCGGCTCATGGTATTACTGAAGGAGACCCGCGCAAAAGAACAGGCGCAGGAGATTTACGATGAGTTCTTTGGGAACTGAACCAATATATGGGCGGGACGTAATTGTCCCGCTCTTTTTTATCCCCTCTGGATGGAGGTGAGGCAATCGTGACGTTTGCGGAAATTCTGATAATGGGTATCTCTATCGGAATTCTCATAACCATTG
>JAFYDR010000004.1 GCA_017544725.1 Kiritimatiellia bacterium | reverse complement strand
GATCGCACTCGCAACCTCGAAACCTGTTGGACGATAGGGGACGGCGGAACGGCTGATGTCGCTAGTTGGTTAAGCGTGTTAGGCTGGTTAGGCTGAGAGGCAGAAAGGCGGGGAAGCTGAGAGGCGGGGAAGGGACATAAAGGACAGAAACGACAAAAGGGACGAGTGACCGTTCTTATCCGTTCGTCATTTTTCACTCGTCATTCGTCATTGCCGCATCTAGTGGCTAACTTCTCAGCCTCTCAGCTTCCCCGCTTCTTAGCTGGCGGCTTCGTCGCCCTTCATCTTTTTCACTTCTGAATTGACAAACGGCTCGTAAGAGAGCATGATAACACCTCCTTTTGAACGTTAACGGTGTGGATGTTCCGCATCAGCGTTCACAGAATGGGAGCATGGATAGGTTATGGCACGTGTTTATAATTTCAGCGCGGGACCTGCGGTCCTGCCGCTTGAGGCGCTTCAGGATGCACAAAAGGATCTCGTGGATTACCAGGGATCGGGAATGTCCGTGATGGAAATGTCGCATCGCGGAAAGGAATACGACGCTCTGCACAACGAGGCGATCGCGAATCTCCACGAACTGTTTGGTGTGGGCGATGACTATCAGGTTCTCTTCCTGCAGGGGGGCGCAAGCCTTCAGTTCGCCATGTTGCCGATGAATTTCCTTGGTGCGGGGCAGACCGCTGATTATGTCAATTCCGGACACTGGGGTGCTGCTGCGATTAAGCAGGCGCAGATTATCGGGAATGTCAATGTGGTAGCGGATACCTCGAAGGATCTGCCTGCGCGGATGCCCGATCTCTCTGGCGTGTCGTGGACGCCCGGTGCGGTCTATGCGCACATGACGACCAACGAGACGATCTCCGGTGCACAGTACAAGGACCTCCCGACCGTGTCGGCTCCGTTGGTTGCCGATATGTCCTCGGATATTCTTTCCTGCCCGCGCGACTACAACCGTTTTGCGATGTTCTATGCCGGTGCCCAGAAGAATCTCGGACCTTCCGGCGTGGCGTTGGTTGTGATCCGCAAGGATTTTGCGGCGGATGCTGGAAAGGCTTTGCCCGCGATGCTGCGCTACCAGACGCACATTGACAAGAACTCCCTTTACAACACGCCTCCGTGCTTCAGCATCTACATGATCTGCCTGACAACCCGTTGGCTGAAACAGGTCGGAATCGAGAACCTTTATCGCCAGAACGTTGAGAAAGCCAAGAAGATCTACGATGTGTTGGATTCTTCGAGCTTCTACCGTGGCACGGCTGACAAGGCGTATCGTTCTGACATGAACGTCACCTTCCGTACGCCTACCGAGGAGCTGGACGCGCTGTTCGTGAAACAGGCTGGCGAGAACGGAATGAAACAACTGAAGGGACATCGTTCCGTTGGCGGAATTCGTGCCTCGATTTACAACGCCTTCCCGGTGGAGGGTGTGGATTGCCTCGTGGACTTCATGAAAGACTTCGAGAAGCGGAACGGGTAGGGGATGGAACCCTTGCGAGTAATGGGCGTTGATACGTCGCTCCGTTCCACGGGAATCGGGATTCTCGATGCCGTCGGTTCGGTGATGCGCCCCGTCTATTACGGTCTGATTAAGAATGCGCGGGATGTGCCGTTGTCGGCGTGTCTCGCGCATCTTCGTGCCGAAATCGAGAGTCTGGTCACACAGTACACACCTGCGGCGGTTGCTATCGAGAGTGTGTTTTACGGAAAGAACGTGAAGACCATGCTCTTGTTGGCGCACGCACGTGGGACTGTCATCGCTCAGTGTGCGACGCTTGCGATTCCCGTTTACCAGTACGAACCTCGCCGTGTCAAACAGGCCGTCGTGGGATTCGGCGGTGCGGAGAAAATTCAGGTGCAGTGTATGATCCGATCTCTGCTGGCGTTGGATACCGAACCGCCCGACGATGCAGCGGATGCGCTCGCGCTGGCTATCACCCACCTTCACTGCCATACCGGGATTGCGGCACTCTCCGATCAGCCGATTTGATTGGGGCGTGTTTCCGCGCCAGACGGGATGTCGTCATGAGAATCTGCAAGCGAACCGTGGAGATCTTGTGTCAACTCGCGAAAGCGGGGCGCGTCGTCGTGTTTGACACGGAGACGACCGGCGGGATGTCATGGGACGAGATTTGCCAAATCGCGGCGGTCGAATATGTCGAAGGCAGATTCACGCGATCATTGAACGTGTATCTGTGCCCGACTTGCGAAATTGACCCGTGGGCTGAACGTGTCCACGGGCTTTCATTTGACTTTTTGCAGGAACATGGTGTTGATCCCGAAGAGGGAATGTGCCGATTCTTTGATTTTCTGGGGAACGATGTGTTGCTGGTGGCGCACAACAACCGTTTCGACATGACGATGGTACAGCAGGAATGCGCCAAGTTCCATTTGCAATTTGAACCGGTTGGTGTCGAAACCTGCGATACATTGGCATTAGCACGTCATCTGCGCCCGGATCTAGAAAGCTACAAGCTGGCATCACTCATTGACTC
>JAFYDR010000068.1 GCA_017544725.1 Kiritimatiellia bacterium | reverse complement strand
GCCGCCGGGACGGCGGCTTTCCATATCTGGGCACGAAACCATGCCCGGTTCTTTGAAATTAGCTCTAACAACAATTTTCACGCTTTGAAATGGGGTGGGGAAAATGATATAATACGGCTTATGAAAATGAGAACAGGGAAGCATGTATCAGACTTTGGAAGCCGCTTGCTTGTTGGCGGTGCCTTGGCTTTTTCGCTTTCTGCGGTCGCAATTCCGCCGGAAACCGTTCCATGTGTGGAGTCGCTGGTGGGGCGTGTGTTGACAGCGGAGGAGAAGTGGTTCGCTCCACGACGGGCTTGGTCGATCTTGGAAAACCATGACGAGTTGCTTGCAGATTGGCTTTCTCAGGACGCCAAGCTCAAGCCCGGCGAATTGTTCTTTGATGGCGATTGTCGGAAGCGCGTCTCGGATGCCTTTGCCGTTCACAAGTTGCCGCCTTTTGATCCTGCGAATGCTGCGGAGTCGCTGTCCCGTTACCGTCAGGCTTGCCTCGCACGGCGCGAGGCGAGGTTGCGTCATGTTCCGCGTCAGTGGGTGTATGCGCGTCACTACATCATGGGCGGTTCCCATTATGCCTACACCGAGGCTCTCTCCGACGCACAGAACGAGCGTACTTATTTTTCGGTCGGCAGTCAACTCTGCCTCGCTGAATATACAGCCAATGGCTGTTGGAATGAAACGGTCTTACTTCATTCGGACACGGGAACCTTTCGCGATGTCGATGTCTCGCCGGACGGGAAACGCGTTCTCTATTCATACAAGGCAGATGACCGCAACGACGATTTCCACCTGTACGAAATGACCATCGAGAATCGCGAAACGCGGCAGCTCACCTTTGGTGCGGGTGTCGCCGACTACGAGGGATGTTATCTTCCCGATGGACGAATCCTCTTCAATTCCACGCGGTGTATGCAGATTGTCGATTGCTGGTGGACGGAGGTGAGCAACCTCTACCGTTGCGAGGCGGACGGATCGAAAATCATCCGCCTGACCTTCGATCAGGTACACGACAATTATCCCGCCGTGACCGAAGACGGACGTATCCTCTACACGCGATGGGAGTACAACGATCGTTCGCAGATGTTTCCGCAACCGCTATTCCAGATGGCTGCGGATGGCACCTCCCAACAAGCGTTCTACGGAGGCAACTCCTGGTTTCCGACCACGCTGATCCATGCGCGGCAGGTTCCCGGCTCACCGCTCTGTTTCGGGATCGCAACCGGACACCACAGTCTCCAGCCCGGTGAACTCGTTCGCATCAATCCGCAGGAGGGACGCGAGGAAGCGGATGGTTGCTGGCAGATGGAACCGTTGCGCAAGGCCAAGGCCGTTCGGATCGATGCGTACGGTCAGGCGGGACGAATTGCCGCCTATCCGTATCCCGTGAACGAAAACGAGGTCGTGCTGTCCTTTCTCCCGGAGGGGTGGTTTCGTAGCAAGGAGGGGCATCCTGAGTACCGCTACCACTTTGTACGGATGGGACTCTACTGGACAAACGTGCATGGTGAACGCGAATTGCTCGTCGCGCGTCGGGACCGCAAGCCGTGCGGGCGTCCCGTACCCCTGCAGCCGCGCCAGTTCACGCCGCAGCGTGTCTCGCAGGTGGACTGGAGCAAGCGCACGGGGACGTTCTACGTGCAGGATGTCTATCGCGGCGAGTCGATGCGCGGGATTCCTCGCGGTATGGTGAAGACGTTACGTGTGGTCGAGCTGAAGTACCGTCATGTCGGTATTGGCGAGACCGCAAACTGGGGGGACGGTGGCGGCGGCCTTTCCTGTTCCCCTCCCTCCACGGGTATCGGGTCATGGAGCGTGAAAGTTCCGCATGGCGACGCTCGCGTGTATGAGGACGGTTCCGTGTTTTTCACGGCTGATGCGCGCAAACCGCTTTTTTTCATGTTGCTCGATGAAAAGGGACGGATGGTCCAGAGTATGCGGAGTTGGGTCACGATTCAGCCCGGTGAAAATGCCTCCTGCGTTGGCTGTCACGAGTCGCGGAATAGCGCCCCCGTCTCCGAACTCCAGCCAACGCTGGCGATGCGAGCCGGGCCGGAAACGTTGCGTCCGATTCTCGATCCTCCGCGCGGATTCAGCTTCACCCGTGAGATCCAGCCGATTTTGGATGCGCGTTGTATCTCCTGCCACGCGCCCGGAAAGACAGCGCATTCCGATTTGACCGCTACGCCTGTCGATGACAAGAAGGCGAAACGACGTTGGTTGCAGTCTTACCTGACTTTGACACATTCCCATCGCCCCAAGGAGAACGAATTTTTCAGAGGGGATCCGAAGCATCCTGTGTTGAACTGGATTTCCTCCGGTTCCGCTCCTACGCCTCTTCCTCCGCTCTCGTTCGGTTCCTTTAAGAGCAAGCTCTTTGAGATGCTGGACAAGGGACATGCTCCCGGAGTGACCGATGCGGAGAAACGGAAACTCGCAATGTGGGTTGATTTTGGCGTTCCGTTCTGCGGTGATTATTTGGAGGCGAACATCTGGTCTGAGGGCGAAAAACGCCGGAGCGACTACACGCTGGAGAAACGGAAACGGGCAGACGCCGAGGATGCGGCTAACGTGTGTCGGTAACAGAGGAGGTAATCTCCGAGGTGAAGCAATTTCAAAACCACGGAATCTACGGAATGCTTTTTCAGGAAACTCGCGATTTTTCAGCGCATTATTCCGTGGCTGAAAAACAGGATGTTCGGGAGGTTTTGCGATTGCCTCAGGTTGAAAAACGGGATGCATGAAAGGTCGTAATCGTTTCAGAGGGTTTTGGAGAATCTGCAAATGAAAACAGCGAGTCAAGTGAAACGTCGGGAATTTCTAGCCTGCGTCGGTTTGTCGGTAGGTGCTACGGCAACGTTTGGATCTACGCACGAAGGGAAAGCTGGACAGTCATCGACATACGATGCGAAACGGTTCCGTTTTTCTCTCAACCCTGCCACCGTGCGTCCCTACAAACTTTCCTTGCGTGAACAGATCGAGATCGCAATTGCCGCAGGATATGACGGGATTGAGCCTTGGGTGAGTGATATCCAAAAAGCGAAAGAGAAAGGGGAACTGCCAGAATTACGCACTCGTTGTAAGGATAGCGGACTCGCGCTTGTCAACGCGATCGGATTTGCTCCTTGGGCGGTTTCAGATCCGGCAGAACGCTCGAAGGGACTGGAGTCGATGAAGTGCGACATGGCGCTGGTTGCGGAGTTGGGGTGCACGCGCATCGCCGCACCACCGTCCGGTATCACGGGACAAACGAAAATTCCACTAGAGATCTTGGCTGAGCGTTACCGTGCCGTGCTGGAGTTGGGTGCGTCGATGGGTGTGAGACCGTTACTGGAGTTTTGGGGTGCCTCAGCGAATCTTTCGCGCTTGGACGAGGCGATTGCCGTAGCGGCGGCAAGTGAACATCGGGATGCGGCTGTTCTCGCGGATGTCTATCACACGTATCGCGGCGGTTGCTCGGTGGAAGGCTTTCGTTTCCTGACGGCTGCTACATTGCCGGTGTTACACCTGAACGATTATCCCGCTTCTCCTGAACGGACGCAACAGAAGGATGCGGACCGCGTCTGGCCCGGTGACGGTATTGCGCCGTGGCGACGCATTTTCGAGATCCTGCGCGTAAACTCCTGTTATCCTTGGCTCTCGCTGGAACTTTTCCATGCGGCGTATTGTCAGACGACCCCGCTGGAAACAGTGCGAACGGGACTGGAAAAGATGCGGAAGCTTATCGCGACAGAGGCACCCTGCCTGTAACTTCGCTACGCGAGGGCAGCGAAGCCGCCAAGCGGGATAAGCGCGTTCAAGCTGGAAAAGCGTGTTAGGTTAGGCAACGGGGACGTTGCCCCTCCTATAGCCCCGTAGGGGCGACAGAGTGCCAGCATTTCATTCGCAGTGAGCGAAGCGAACGTCGTAGGGGCTACCGCAG
>JAFYDR010000003.1 GCA_017544725.1 Kiritimatiellia bacterium | reverse complement strand
TGAAGAAGATGATGTTATGCGGGTCGTTGTTTGCGTGTGTATGCGCGGGCTTGGCGTATGCTACGGAAACATTCACACCGATTCAGGTGAAGACCGTGAATTTCTACCAGGACCGCCGGACGTATCGCGTGGAAGTTGATTATACGCTGGAGGCTGAGGAACCCGCGTTCGTGCGGCTGGATATCCTGACGAACGGGGTCTCGATCGGCATGGAGAACATTAAGACCGTGTCGGGCGATTTCTCGCGGAACTTCTCGACCTTTGTCGCGCCGGGTGCGCGTCACTTGTCGTGGAGTGCGCGTTCTGACTGGTACGGACATTTGGAATCAAACGCAGTGGCAGTCGTCCGCGCATGGCCGACGAACGGACTCTACACCGTACCGGGCACCTACATGGTAGTCGATATTTCCGGCGGCAGCTCTGCTACATCGTATCCGGTCTCCTACACCTTCGACGAACCGGATCCGGCGGTGGACGCCAATCTCTCGACGAAACTTTGGCTCAAATATTGTCCACCCGGTACCTATCTGATGGGAAGCCCGACAACCGAAATCGGACGTGGTAGTAACGAGGACCAGCATCAGGTGATGCTGACAGAACCGTTCTTCGTCGGCGTCTTCAACGTGACGCGGTATCAGTACAAGAACGTGGTCGGTTCGCTTCCGTTTTCTGATAGTTATTCTCAGAACGACTACTGTCCTGTGGCGGTTTCGTGGAATGATGTTCGCGGGACGGGCTGCGATTGGCCGGCGTCGAACACGGTTGCGGCCTCCAGCTTTTTTGGCCTGCTCCGTTCCAAGACTGGGATTGATACCTTCGACCTGCCGACGGAAGGACAGTGGGAATATGCATGTCGCGCGGGTGAGACGAACGCCTATTACAATGGTTTCTCGATGAGTGCGGCTTGTTCCGATGCGAATAACACGTATCATGCGGAGATTGCTGAGATTGCTTGGTGCCGTCCGGAAACGAACAGTTCCTTTAAGAAGTGCCGTGCTGGGTCAAAGAAGCCGAATAACTGGGGACTGTATGATATGGTCGGCAACATCTACGAATGGTGTCTTGACAACTATGTCGCGAATTTAGGAAAGAAGGCGGTTACAAACCCGATCGGAGCGGAGACGGTAGGGAACCCAGTTGTTCGTTCCATGGGTATTGGCGGTAGTTGTACCGGTGTCCGTAGCGCCTATCGACGTGGCGATAAGGCAAAGACGGTACATGACGGAGGTTTTGGTTTCCGTGTCTTCTGCACGGTGCGGTAAGGTGGCGACCGACAGCCGTCAGCGCATTGCGTCGGATAAGCGCGTGAAGCTGGAATGTTGATATTGCCGTTTTGGAAAAAACGCGCCGTAGCCGACAATCGAAACAAAAGGTCGTTGAAAGTGAAGAACAGCAGACGTGATTTTTTGCGGATGGGCGCAGGCGTGATGCTGGCCGGAGGATTCGGTGCGCGAACGGTTCGCGCCGATCTGGCACCATTGTCGGTGAAGGAAATCCAAATCAACGTGGGGGCGACGGCGGAGTTCACAGCACTCCACGTTTCGGACTCGCACCTGACATTGGTGAATGATGACGACGCGGGCGACACGCGCAAGATCAATCTCGCGAATAACCGTAGCCGTACCTTCCCGAACGCAGAGCATTATCTTGGCGAGGCAATCGCGGCGGCTCGCGCAAATCATGAGTTACTGCTGCACACGGGTGACTTAATTGACTTCGTGAGTTGTGGAAACCTTGAATGTGCCTCGCAGACATTCACGGCTGACGACTGGTACGCCTCCTCTGGTAACCATGAGTTCAGCAAGTATGTGGGTGAGGCTACGGAGGACGCGGCGTACAAGGCGGATAGCTACGACCTCGTGCAGGCGGCGTTTCCAAACGACATCACCTTTGCGTCGCGCGTTGTGAACGGCGTCAACTTCGTGGCAATCGATGATGTCTATTATAACGTCACCGAAGCCCAGCATGAGTTGTTCGAGTTGGAGGTCGCAAAGGGATTACCGATTATTCTGATGTGTCATGTGCCGTTCTATCTGCCGGGACTTTGCGCGGAACAACTGGCGCACGAGTCCTGCGCGTATGTGACGGGGGCACCGCTGGAAATTACATCGCAGTATCCGGCAGCCCGTGCGGCTCAGCAACAGACTGACCAGCCTACGGCTGACTTTATCGCTTGGTTGAAGGAACAGCCGTTGCTAAAGGGAATTCTCTGCGGACATCTCCACAAGTATCACGAAGAACGCTTCTCGCCTACGGCGATGCAGTACGTCTGTAGCGGCGGTTTTCAGGGGCAGGTGCAGCGCATCACATTCACAACCAGAACAGGCGGGGCTACCGTAGGAACGTGGAGTTCCGCGGCGCACGGCGTTTCGGGTGCGGGCACCATTGATACGCACTGGCACACTTCGGGTGCGGCGACGGAGGAACATCTGCTGGATACGCGCTACTATGCTGAAGGGCAGAGTGAACGATCATTGCTGGATACGTTGACGAGGATTGGAACCGTGTTGTTGACACGGTAGAGGGAATTTGGAACTAGAAGGAGAGGATACGAAATGAAGAAACTAATGATTGTCGGAGTGGGCGTGGCGTTGACCATCCTGAGCGTGACTTCTGCGCAAGGAGATGTTCCATTGCAGGTCCAAGATGTGACTTATGTACAAGACAAACGGACTCAACGTGTAGAGGTTGATTATACATTGGTGTCGGATGAACCGGCACTCGTACGGTTGGACATCCTGACGAACGGTGTTTCGATCGGCATGGAGAAGATCAAGACCTTGTCGGGTGATGTCTCGCGAAACTTCTCGACCTTCATTGCGCCGGGGCAGCGGCACCTGTCGTGGAGTGCTCGTTCAGACTGGTACGGGCATCTGGAGTCGAACGCCGTTGCCGTGGTGTACGCTTGGCCGACGAATGGACTCTACACCGTGCCCGGTTCCTATATGGTGATCGATATTTCTGGCGGTAGCTCCGCGACGGCATATCCGATTTCCTTTACCTTCGAAGATCCGAATCCGGCGGTGAACGCCAACCTTTCCGACAAGCTCTGGTTCAAGTGCTGTCCGGCCGGCACCTTCCTGATGGGAAGCCCCACGACCGAGATTGGCCGCTCCAACAACGAGGACCAGCACCAGGTGACGCTCACGCAGCCGTTCTTCGCGGGTGTCTTTAATGTCACGCGTGCGCAATACAAGAAGGTGATGGGCTCGGAGCCGACCGGGCAGGGTGGCGAGGACGACTACAGCCCGGTGACCAAGGTTTCGTGGAATATGGTTCGCGGAGAGGGGTGTATGTGGCCGGCGTCCAACGATGTCGCCGCCGCCAGTTTCATGGGGGTGCTCCGTACCAAGACTGGTATCGACACATTTGACCTGCCGACGGAGGCGCAGTGGGAGTATGCGGCACGCGCGAGGGAGACCGCCGCCTACAACAACGGGTTCTTCCTGACGGAACCGGGCCCGTATGCGTCCGGCACCCATGCGGGGCCGGCGCATCCTGAGATTGTGGAAATTGCCTGGTGCCGTCCAGAGGCCAACAGTAAGTCGAAGCCGATCCGCGTGGGGACCAAGAATCCGAACGGCTGGGGACTCTACGATATGTCCGGAAACGTCTATGAAATCTGTCTCGACTGGTATCAGGCGCATCTGGGGACGGCTGCTGTGACAAATCCGGTCGGTCCTGCGAGTGGTTCGTATATCGTCGCACGTTCCTGCGGTTGGGGTGGCGGTTGCTCATCCGCACGCACCGCTTTCCGCCTGGAGCACACCCTGCACACCAAGACGTTCCAGGACGGCGGATATGGTTTCCGCATCTTTTGTACCGTCCGTTAGGTGTGTCCCCCGTTGCCAAATGGATTCTGGATGATGGGGAGAATCGATTGTTGTGGGTGAGTGGCCTGTCGTCACTCGTTGTTGATGTCGGTTAACAAATGTTCATGCAAGAAGGGAAATCTTTGTTATGGTGTCGAGGATTCGTAACCTGAATTGGTTCATCAACCATGTATTCGCAAAGATCGCGATTCCGGTCTCTATCTTGACATTGCTTCTTCTGCTGGCTACGGCAGTCTGTCAGATTCTCTGTGCCAAGCAGGGAGGCATGGCTGATGTGTTTGAACCGAAGACTCTTCAAACGATGCAACATTATTCAGCGATTGTATTGCGATATGTAACGCTGTTCATTGTCCTTCCTGTGATGGGGTTTGCCTCCTTGCTATTCTTTTTCATGGAGATGAAATCGTTAACGCGTTCGCGGAAGAAGGCATTCGCCTTGTTAACGATAGCCATTGTTGCTGTCACGTTCGGAATAGTTTGGTTGTGGACTGCTTTCTTTCCTGATGGCGTGGTGCAAAGGTATTCTCTTTTTCAGCGCCCATTCGTTGCATTTGGCGAATTCGTTCAAGGGCAGAATTCTCCGTTCTCAGGGTGGATGGCCGAGCGGGGACGCTCGATACCGCCTTGGTCTCTGAAAGATCCGGTCGTCGTTTGCATCCTGATTGCCCTGTCGGCCCTGATTGCTTTTGTCGGATTCATGCGTGATATCTACGGAAAGCTATTCTATACAGGCGCGTTTAGTCTTGGCGCAGTTTTCTCCGTTGTCATCAGCGCATTGGCGATCAACCTTTTCACGATATTTGCCAAAGAAAAAGCGCATTTTGCTGATCCGATTGTTCTGGGGGATTTCTGGGGCAATTATGTCCCGATGTTCATCATCGCGTGTGCGCTGATATGCAGCCTTGCTTTTTTCATTGCGTGGGCAGGATGGCGTATTCTTGGGGCGCAGAGCATGATCGGGAAAGTTTTCGCATCCGTTTGGGGAGTTGTGAGCGCGACATCAATGTTGGTATGGGTGACAGTCCCATTCCTGATCGGTGTCTTTCTCATCCCGTTGTTGCTAGCCGTCATCCTGACTCTTGTTGCGTTAAAACTGGGCGGCAAATACACCAAGTCCATGTTTGGTGAATACGCGCGTACGATGAATGCTCCTTGCCCGACTTCATCTGGACCTGATACGACAACCTTCAAAGACGAAGACGGTCACAAGTATTCGGGATCGGGAAGCGATCCATATACAGTCACGGGCCATTCCGATGGAAGCGTTTATGACAAAGGCGCAGACGGCAAATACCATGAGCGTTACGGCAATCGGACATTGGAACCGTAATGCAGGACCCTGAAACATCGGTTCGCGGGTGTAACGGCAATCGTTTTTCATCCGCGCCGGGAACGGCGAGTAGCTGTTGTCCAGTCACCTTGCTATTGGCTTGGCTGGATGGGAAAGAAATGGTATCATTTTCTGCGTTTTGAAATTGGTTCAACCGGATTCACTTGGTGTCATCGTCGGATTGGTCCTCCGGCTAGGAGGGAGAGAGAGAGATGAAGATATTCATTATCGGTGCGGGTTTTACGGGTACCCAGCTAGCACGGGCATTGGTGCTGGAGCGTAACAATGTCATCCTCATCGACAATGACCCCGAGCGCGTACGTTACGCGAGTGACCAGTTGGACTGTACGGTGCTGGAAGCAGACGGTAACAACCTCGAATCGCTTGAGGAAGCCGGTATTGCTTCGGCCGATGCGCTTGTGACGTTGACTGAAGATGACGAGATCAATATGATCACCTGTTCTCTCGTTGACGCCGTCTATCCGCGCATTCAAAAGATTGCCCGTGTACGTAACTACGCCTACTACACGGCGGCGGATGTTGCGCGGAGGCGCACGAAATCCGCCATGCCCGCGTCGCGTCCTCTCTATGGCATCGACAGTATGCTCAATCCAGAGGTCGAAGCTGCTGACGCAATTTCCGTTGCGTTGGAGCACGGTGCCATCGGAAGCGTGATCGAGCTCGATGCCGATTTCGGTATTACGACGCTTTCCATAGGCGAGGGGAGTCCGCTCGTCGGGTTGCCGTTTTCGGAGTTGCCCAAACTCGACGGCTGGCACTACCTTGTTGCGTTTGTGGAGTCCGGAGACGGCACGACGTCCCTGCCCAATGGACAGACCTCACTTGCAGTCGGTGACCAGATTGGTATCGTCTCGCGCCTTTCTGAGATTTCGCAACTCGTCGCTTACACGAAGACACCGCAGGAGAAACTGCGGCGTGTCGTTGTCTTCGGCGCGGATCGCGTGGGTTCATTGTTGCTGGCGCGGCAACAGGAGAAACTGCATGTTGCACGCTGGAAGCGGCTCTTCGGAATCTCCGCGCCAAATTCTTATCAGAAGGTGTTGGTCGTTGACCGTGATCCTGACCTTTGCCGCGAGACTGTGGAACGCTTCCCAGATGTGCGTGTGCTTTGCGGTGATGTCACCGACGAGGCTTTACTGACTGAGGAGGATATTTTCTCCTGTGATCTGCTTGTGGCCGCCTCCGGCAATTACGAGTTGAACCTTGTAACAGCTGCCTACCTTAAGTCACGTGGTGTGAAGAAGACGATTGCACTCACTGCCAATTCGTCCTACGGCGACATTGCGCGCAAGCTCGGCGTGGATGTGGCAGTTCCAATGCGGGGTACGGTCGTGGATAGCATTCTCGGACACCTTCGTGGGAGACGGGTGGAGTCCGTGCATTCTGTCTGCAACCGCCGCTTTGAAATTGTCGAGGGATACATTTCGCCGAAGAGTCCTGTTGTGGGAAAACGGTTGCAGGATATAATAGACCTTGGTGCTTATCTTGTGCTGTTATACTGTCCTGTCACCGGTACGTCATACGAGATGCCACGAGGCAGTACGGTTCTGAAGGCAGACGCGCACGTGGTGTTGATTACTCCTGCTGGCGACACGCGGTTGGTCGCCCGTTTTTGTGGGAAGGAGTGAGGAATGGCGTTTTCCTTCCTGCGCATACTCACCTATGTCCTCGGCCTTGTCGGCACGTCGTTGCTCCTGCCGCTTGGCATCGCTATCTGGAAGGATGAGACATCAGCGATACCTGCGTTTCTTGTACCGATGTTATCCGGATGGGGCGTGGCGATCACCTTCTGGTTGCGCGCGCATAGCCGACCTCGCGTCTTCGATGTCCAGCACGCATTCGGTACTGTCGGCGGCATTTGGATTGCCATCTGTCTTTTCGGTGCGCTGCCTCTCTACTTTAGTGGTTGCTTCCCCTCGTTCACGGATGCCGTGTTTGAAAGTGTGAGCGGATTTACCACAACGGGAGCGTCTGTGCTTTCCGATGTTGAACGTCTGCCGATCAGCGTGAATCTGTGGCGTTGCGAGACGCACTGGTTGGGAGGTCTCGGTGTAATCGCACTCGCGGTGGCGTTGATCCCGCTTTTGGGCATCGGCGGGTTCCGCCTCATCAAGGCCGAGACCACGGGACCAGACAAAGCGAAACTTACCTCTCTCATCGCTAACACCGCAAAGATGTTGTGGTTCATCTATATGACTCTCACGGCGGTTCAGGCGTTTCTGCTGTGGCATGTCGGCATGGAGGCTGTCGATGCCCTTGCCCATGCCTTTTCGACGATGGGGACTGGAGGATTCTCCACACGTAACGCGAGCGTAGGCGCTTTTGGGTTGCCGACTGCGGAATGGATCTGTACGGCATTCATGTTGCTGGCATCCGTCAACTTCACGCTCTACTATCGTGTCCTGACGGGACGTTTCGGCGAAGTTTCTCGCGATTCGGAATTGCGTACATTGCTTGCGCTCGTGTTTTGTGCGGTCGCTTTCGCTACGGCAGTCGAATGCAGTTCTTGGAGCGAGATTGGTACAACATTGCGCTCAGTCGCGTTCCAAGTGGCGTCGATCATCTCGACAACAGGCTTTATGACAGACGATTACCTCACGTGGCGTCCGGCGGCTCAAGTCGTAATCTTCATATTGTTCTTCGTAGGCGGTTCGTCCGGTTCCACGGCCGGTGGTATTAAGGTTATTCGCTGGACAATCTTGGGGAAACAGCTCCGAAACGAGTTGCGCCGAATCCTGCATCCACACGAGGTCTTTACCCTGAGCATCAACGGTTGTTCCGGCCGTGAGGCGTTTGTGCCTGTCGTCGCCTCGTTTGTCTTCGTCTATATGCTGCTCGTGCTTGCCACAACGCTTGCGGGGGCGTTGGCCGGGCTTGACGTCTTTACCGCCTTCACGGGGGCACTCAGTATGGTCGGTAACGTCGGACCCGCGTTCGGGGGACTCGGTCCAACTTCCAACTACGGAGCCCTTGCAGCACCCCTCAAATGGTTTTACATGTTTGCCATGCTTGCTGGACGCCTTGAGATCTACACGTTACTCATCCTCGTCGGTCGTACCTGTTTTCTACGTAACCATGCTCTCTTTTGCCGGACTTCTGAAAAATCATCGGAAGGAAGGCATGTTTGTTTTTCCTCTGGACGGGAACGGGCAAGATCCTACGAGCTCGATCCTCATTCCTGTGGACATGAGGATCGGGCGTGTATCGAAACTGCAGTGAAGGTGGGTTCGACCGAGGATAAATGATTGATTCACGTTGAAACGAAAGGAAAAGAGATGATGAAGTACAGCAGACGGAATTTTCTGCAGATGAGTGCTGGTGCATTGCTTGCGTCGGAGTTTGCCGCGTTTGGTGCGGATGCGAAACCGAGGACGCGTGCGAAGTTCGCACCGCTGAAGGTTAAAGAGATTCGCATTGAGGCGGGTGCCTCCAAGCCGTTTACCGCGATGCAGGTGTCGGACACGCATTTGACGCTGGTCAACGCGGCGGAGAAGGATGCGCGTAAGGTCAACTTGGCGATGTCACGTCATACGATCTTTCCGTGGTCGGAACACTATTTCGATGAGGCGGTTCATCTGGCTCGTTCGAAGGGCGATCTTCTCCTGCATACGGGCGACATGATTGATTTTGTGAGTCAGGCAAATCTCGCTTACACCGAACGTGTATTCGCTAGCGACGATTGGTACGCCTCTTCCGGAAACCATGAGTTCAGCAAGTACGTGGGCGAGGCGAAGGAGGATGCTGCGTACAAGGCGGATAGCTATGATCGTGTGCAGGCGGCATTCCCGAATGACCTCACGTTCTGCTCTCGTGTGGTGAACGGTATTAATTTCGTGGCAATTGACGATGTCTATTACAACGTCACCGAGTCGCAGCATGAACTGTTCCGCAAGGAGGTTGAGAAGGGATTGCCGATCATCCTGATGTGCCATGTGCCGTTCTATCTGCCGGGGCTTTGTGCGGATCAGCAGAGAGGGAATGTTGCGAATTGCGCGTATGTCACGGGAGCGCCTTTGGAGATTACGTCGAAGTATAATCCGAGCCGCGCTGAACAACAGAAGACGGATGGACCGACCGGCGCATTTGTCGCATGGCTGAAAGATCAGAAGTTGTTGAAGGGTATTCTCTGCGGACACCTTCACAAATTCCACGAAGAACGCTTCTCGGAAACGGCAATGCAGTACGTCTGCAGCGCGACCTATCGCGGCGAAGTGCAGCGCGTAACCTTCGTGTAACAGGACGGTCAAGCTTTGTCGTCAGTCTTGGATTCCGAGTTCTAAATTCCAAGTGACAGCAATCGATTACCGTCGATGCGGACGAGCGGACACTCGTCCCTTTCCCTGGTGCCTACTCCTTCTGAGGCAATTGCCAAACCTTCCGACACTTTTTTCAGGGCGCATCTGCGTATTTCACTGTCGTCTTTTGAAATGAAAACAACAGAAACAACTAAAAAAACAACTTGTCTTTAGAGCGCGGACTAACTCGCCCACGCCGCGCGAGAGAAAGTTCATGGGAATAACTTGGAAAAGTACCGAATTTCGTCATTCGTCACTTGTCATTCGTCATTGCTTCGCAAAGCGAAGTTATAGGCAAGCTCCCCGCCCGTGCCGTGCGCGGGAATATTTATGGGAATAACTTTCTACAAGCCCCGAAGGGGCGAAGGTACACAGACGGGGGCAAGCGTAGCGCCGCCCCCGGAATCAAGTAAAGGCACGTTAGCCCTGAAAGGGCGACGGAAAACGACGTGGCATGGCGAGTGGAGGTAGATTGTTCTGCCGCCCCTTCAGGCTTGGTCGATGTTTGCGGCGC
>JAFYDR010000067.1 GCA_017544725.1 Kiritimatiellia bacterium | reverse complement strand
TTCAGGGCTTGGCGGATACTGGTCGTACCGCCGGGGGTTACGCTTCGCTCACCCCCGTCTGTACAGTTGACGCCCCTTCAGGGCTTTCTGTAACCATGCCATCGCAAATCCTGTCGGTTTCGATAACGAGGGTGTCGTCATTACGCAGCGGACGCGACGGAGCGCGTCCCTCCCATCCGTCACTGCAACCTCTGGTTGCTTACTTCTCAGCCTCTCAGCTTCCCCGCTTCTCAGCCGGGCGGCTCCGCCGCCCTGCGAAGTTATAGGCAAGCTCCGAAGGGACAAACACTCCCGACAAGCGTGTCTATCCCACTCGGTAGCATTCGATAGCAATTGGAAGCTATCGATGACACGCGACAAACGGTATGCGACACGTCTCCTTCATTCTTTATTTTTCATTGGCGGCTTCGCCGCCTTCCCTTTCCCTTTTATTTTGCGCTGGAAAGAGGGCAGGAAATCATGGTATGATAATTGCCCTTTGCGGGTGTTGTACCAACAAATAAAGGAATTGAGTATGAGTTTTTCTCGTCGTTCATTTTTGAAGAGTGTCGCGTTCTCCGGAGCGCCTTTGATTCTGTCGGATCGCGTCTGGGCAGCTGCCGACAAGCCGAATGAGATCCCGAATGTCGCGGTGATCGGAATGGGTATGCAGGGACGCGGATTGCTGGGTGCGTTTCTAGGACAGCCGGTGCATGTGACGGCGATCTGCGATGTGGACACCAATCGTCGCAAATGGGGGATTGAGCGTGTCAACAAGTACTACACCGACCATCCGGAGAGAGGGACGGCGGGGAACGTCAAAGGATACAACGACTTCCGCGAGATCGCCGCGAACAAGGATATCGACCTCGTAGTTGTCGCGGTGCCGGATCACTGGCATGCTTTCATGACGATCGCGATGATGCGCGGCGGTAAGGACGTCTATTGCGAGAAGCCGATGACCTACAACATTCACGAGGCGGTCGAGGTGATGCGTGTGTCGAAAGAGACGGGACGGATTGTGCAATGTGGCGCGATGCAGCGTTCCGGTCTTGAATTCCGTACCGCGTGCGAGCTGGTGCGGAACGGTGCGATCGGAAAGATCACGCATGTGGATTGCCACTTCGGCGGTCCTTCCCAGCCGCATTTTGATCCGAAAGAACCGCAAGAGATGGAGCCGGGCTTGGACTGGCAGCTGTGGCTCGGATGTGCGCCGGACATTCCGTACAATCCGGACCTCTCGCCGCGCGGTGTGCACAACAAGTATTATATGTTGTGGCGCATGGACGATCTCTTTGGATCTGGCTACTGCGGCGACTGGGGTGCGCATCACTTGGATATTGCGCAGTGGGGACTGGACATGGATGACAGCGGTCCTGTCAAACTGGAGAAGGGGGATCGCGCCAAGTTCGCTTCGAAGGATCCGGTGCGCGGTGGACGCGCGCAACATGGTGCGCTTGTGACGTACGCCAACGGCGTTACATTGCTTCACAAGCCGTGGGGAATGTGGGGTACCGTTTTCCACGGAACCGAGGGAACCGTTTCCGTGAATCGCGGCAAGTTCGAGATGAAGCGTGGCGAGGAGACCATCGCGCGCTTCACGAAGAAGGAAGACGGCGGCTCTTTGGAACGCGCCTGCGCGACGGCCGCGAAGGCGTTCCTGAAGGATGCGAAGGTGCAGCTCTACAAGACGCGCGGCGGCCATCCCGGCGATTTCGTTACCTGCGCGAAGAACCGTACGCAGCCCTGTTCGCATGTGGGGATCGGCGCGCACTCCGCGATCCTCTGCCATCTCTTCAACATGAGCTATGTCCACGATGCCTCGTTCGAGTGGGATCCGGTCAAGAACACCTTTGCCAACGGCACGGGAGATCCGGCTTGGCTCACGCGCAACTACCGCGGCATCTGGAAAGTATAGGAAGAAAAATCGATGAAAAGAATCATTCGGAAACAGTCGCCTGAGGAACAGGCGGCGCGGGCGGATTTCGCTTCGATGTTGGATTCGCAGTCGAGCATCGACACCTACCGCAAAGGGTTTGATCCGGGCGAACAAGTCAAGGGCGTTGTCCTGTCCATTGGCGACGAGTATGTGATCTTGGACGTGAGCGCGAAGCGCGAGGGGCTTCTCCCCTTGGCGGACGTGACATGCGCGGACGGTTCTCTGCGCTGTAAGGTCGGGGACACGGTGGATATGGTCTTCCAGGGGATGCAGAATGGCGCGTTCATCTTCTCCAGCCGTTTGTCCGCCTCGACGGACGTGGAACGTTCGCTTGCGGATGCCTTTGCGCGGCAGATGCCCGTGGAAGGCACGGTCGAGAAGGAGATCACTGGCGGTTACGAAGTGGTGGTCAACGGACAGCGCGCGTTTTGTCCGTATTCGCAGATCAACCTCTTCCGTCAGGACGGCGTTACGTATGTCGGCGAAAAGTTCGACTTCCTGATCTCTGAATATGGCAAGGACGAGCGAGGGCAGAACCTGATCGTTTCGCGTCGTGCCTTGCTGGAGAAGGAGCGCGAACAACAACGCAAGGACTTGCAGGAAGACCTGTATGTCGGCATGATTGCGACCGGCAAGGTGACGCGTCTGGTGGATTTCGGCGCGTTCGTCGAACTCGGTGGTGCGGAAGGGCTGATTCCGCTACGTGAGATTTCGTGGGAACGCGGCATCAAGCCGGAGGATGTCCTGAAGGTCGGTGATACGGTCGATGTCGCGATTCTCTCGTTGGATTGGGAGAACAACCGAATCTCTCTCTCGTTGCGCGGCGCCAAGGCGGATCCGTTTGACGAAGCAGTCTCGAAATTCACCGTCGGTACGACTTTCACGGGTAAGATCACGAAGGTTGAAAACTTCGGTGCGTTCGCCCAGTTGGTTCCCGGTGTCGAGGGGTTGATTCCAATCAGCAAGCTCGGAAGGGGACGTCGCTTGGTCAGTGCCCGCGAAGCGGTGAAAGAGGGACAGGAAATCCTGCTGAAAGTCGAGAGTGTCGATCCGGAGAAACGTCGTTTCGGACTCGCTCCCGTGGACGAGAGAATCCAGGCTTTGCAGCCGGGAGAACTCGCCGTCGGTGCGACGGTCGAAGGAATCGTCGAGTCGATCCAGCCTTTCGGTGTCTTCGTCCGGTTGTCGGAGGAAAAGACGGGGCTGCTCCACATTAGCGAGACGGATCTTCCCAAAGGCGGCAATTCGCTTGCGAAACTGGAGGCGACCTTCCCGCTGGACAGCAAGATTCAGGTGATGGTCAAGGGGCTGGATGGCGGTCGCATCTCGCTTACGCTTCCCTCCAAATGGCAGAAGGACGCGCAGGCTGCGGAAGACGAGATGGATGTCTCCCGCTGGCTTTCCGAGAACAAGGAGACGAACGGTTCGTTCGGTTCCTTGGGCGATGCGCTCTCGCAACTGAAACTGTGATGCCGGTGATCCGCCATCTGCCTTCGGGCGGCATCCTTGCCGTCCGGCTGGATCCACCGCCCGCTTGCGTCCGCCTCTTCGACACCCCTGTCGCATTGGCGAACGCGCGGTGCGGAGAGCTGGCGGATTCGTTCGAGACGGAAGGTGCCGTCTCGGCTTCCTCTCTTTCGCCGACGGAGGCAGTTCGATATTGGTTTCGGACTGCACCTTTCGTTGCGAGGAATGCGCAAGAGGTTTCGCTTTCGGAGGAAGCAACACCGGCGTTTCGTGCGGCGTTTCACCTTTTTTCTTCATCGCCGGTCACGTTCATTCGCGGGGAACTGGATGCCTATCTAATCGGTGTTGCGAGGGATGGCGGCGTCTTCTCTGTGGCGGGGATCACGATCCGCTCGCGCGTCTTAACCGTACGACTGGAGGACATCTGGTATCGTCTGCCTGTTTCCGTTCGAGCCTCGTTCTACGACCTCACGATCCTGCGCGACGCGCACAACCGCGATACGGAGGAACAAAAGGTGGCAGGTGTTGTCGAAGAGGGTTTTCCTGAACAACCCGGCAACACCCGTGTCGTGCTGGAACTCCACGCCAACGGTGGCTTCGTTCTAACCTGCCGTCCGTCGTCCGACAGGCTGAGGCAAAGTTAGAAATGTCAGATTCGATGGACAGTAAGAAATGTGGCATAGCATGATCAATTCTCTTTTGGCGACGGGACTCGTCGCATTGCTGACCGGCTGCGGTGATTCTTCCCCGGAGACAGAAACCTCCGAACCATTCGTCGTCTTGCCAGAATCCGTGGCGACTCAGGCGCTGGCGCGTACCGCTGCGTTCATCCGCGACTGCACACCGCGTGACGCCGGTACGGACGGGGCGCGTCGTGCCGCAGATTGGTTGACCACGGCCTTGACGGAAATGGGGTTTTCCGACGGCGATCCGTCTGCGCGTTCGCTTGCGTGGAAAGTGGATGAATTCAGTGACTCGACTCCGCACGGTGTGCGTCCTTTCCGGAATGTGCTGGCGGCAATTCCGGCGCGGAATCCGGGAAATGACTGGATTGTGCTGCTTACCCATTTCGATACAAAGAGTGGCATTTCCCCGCGATTCGATGGCGCGAACGATGGAGCGTCATCCACCGCTCTCCTGTTGGAATTGGCAGGATGGTTCAAGGCGCATCCGCTTCATCGGACGAATATCCTGTGCGGCTTCATGGACGGAGAGGAGTGTCAGGTCGCATACTCGGAACAGGACGGTTTCCATGGCAGCAAGCGATTGGCCCGTCAGATGAAAGAGCGACACGTCGCTATTCGAGCCGTAATCCTGATGGACATGGTAGGGGACGCGAACCTCAAGCTCACCGTGCCGCGTAACGGGAACGCGGCGTTACGCCTGATGGCGCTGGAGGCTGCGGACGCAGTGGGGGAACGGGATAAAATCGGGCTCTTCGACGGATATATTTACGATGACCACCACGCTTTTTTCGAACTCGGTTTTCCGGCAATTGATCTCATCGATTTTGAGTACGGAAACGAAAATGACGAAAACGCCTACTGGCACACGCCGCAGGATACGCTCGACAAACTTTCGTCGCGCAGTCTGTACACCACCGCCAAGATTGTTCAGGAGATGCTTCGTCGCTTGGACAACAGTGCTCGGTAGAGGGGGAAGCGAGCCGCCAAAGGCGGCAGTGACGAGTGACGAATGACGAGAGACGAATGAAGGGCGGCAGAGCCGCCAGTCTCGCCAGTCCACCCCGGCATGTCGCGTGTCGCATGTCGCGTGTCATCGGTAGCTATCGATTGCTATCGAATGCGATCGAGCGTATGGCGGTTTACAGTTCGACGGGTAACTTGTCGCCTTTCCCGAATGGCGACAAGGAACGGAGCTTGCGGATGACACCGGGCATCTCACGCAGCACGTAGTCCACCTCTTCCTCCGTGGTGTAACGGCTGAGTGAGAAACGGACGGAACCATGTACCGCTGTAAATGGGACACCCATCGCACGGATCACGTGGGATGGTTCCAGCGAGCCGGATGCGCAGGCAGACCCGGTGGAAACGCAAATGCCTAGATCGCTCATGTGATAGGTGATGGCTTCGCCCTCGATGTACTCGAAGCTGATGTTGAGCGTATTTGCTAGACGGTTTTCGGAATCCCCGTTCACGCGGGCGTCGGGACAGGTCGCCAGCAGTCCTTTCTCAAGCTTGTCTCGCAGCCTGCGTTCCCGCTCGGTCGCCTCTGCCATTGTTGCTTCGGCTAACTCGCACGCCTTAGCCATGCCGACGATGTACGGTACGTTCTCCGTGCCTCCACGCCGTCCGCTTTCCTGATGTCCTCCGATCTGCTGGGTACGCAGACGCGTTCCCTTACGGACGAAGAAGATGCCGATTCCTTTCGGCGCATGTAACTTGTGCCCAGAGATCGAAAGCATATCCACCGGCACGTCCCGCATATCCAGCGGAATTTTGCCCGCCACTTGAACCGCGTCGGTGTGGACAATCGCACCTGCCGCCTTCGCCAGTTCCGCAATCTGTTTGATGGGGAAGATCACGCCAGTCTCGTTGTTCGCCCACATGATGGTGACGAGCTTGGTTTCCGATCCGCGCAACGCCTCTTGGTAGGCGTCCAAATCCAGGTTGCCATGACTGTCAACCGGGATTTCGATCAGTTTGGCACCCATCTCCTTGAGACGGCGGCAGGGACCGAGTACGGCGGGGTGTTCTACACGCGAGGTGATAATCTTGAGGTTCTGCGTTCCGAAGACCTCTGCCGTTCCGCGAATCGCGTAGTTATCACTCTCCGTTCCGCAACTGGTGAAAATGATTTCTGAGGGATCCGCATGGAGAAACGCGGCGATCCGTTCACGCGCTTCGTTGACGTACCGCATGACCTGTCCGCCGAACGCGTGCATACTGGACGGATTCCCGTAGAGAGAATCGAAAAACGGCAACATCGCGTCCCGGACTTCGGGGGCGACGCACGTTGTCGCATTGTTGTCGAAATAGATCGTGTTCATCTCTTCCTCATCTTTCTAAAGAAGATGTTTATCATAGCAAAAAAATCAAGGCGTGTCGAGTTCAGAATCAGCGTACCCGCTTGCCGGATGGGGTGCTTTGTCGCCCAGGACTACTGAGACAAACGGGACGAACGCGACAGGCGACAAACGACATACGACACGCGGCATGCGACACGCCACACGCCACCTACATTCTTCATTGCCGCCTCCGGCGGCTCGCTTCCCCGCTTCTCAGATGGCGGCTTCGCCGCCCTTCATTCGTCACTCGTCACTGCCGCCTTTGGCGGCTTGCTTCTCGGCTGGGCGGCTTTGCCGCCCCCGCGACGCGGATGGTGAGGTTGTCGTAGGAGACGGCGATACGAGGCGGCAACTCGGCGCTTAACCGTGCGTGATCCAGATGGTGGCAGAGGTGAATCAGGTACGATTGCCGTGCTCCAATTCGTTTCAGGTATTCTACCGATTCCGCCACGCTCAGATGCGTCGGGTGCGGTTCGTACTTCAGCGCATCAAGTACCATCACATCCAAGTCGGTCAACTTTGCAAGGCTCTCTTCGGGAATGCTGTGGCAATCGCAGATATACCCGACGCGGGCACCATTCGATTCGAGGATATATCCGGTCATCTTCACGCCGTGTTCGACATCCAACGGCGTCAAGGTGACATCGCCGATCTGGAATGGCGCGGTGACGGGACGGAACTCGATCAACGGACGGTAAAGCCCTTGGGGATTCGGTTGCGTTCCGATGTAGTCGAAGACTTGACGGATGTGCGCAATTGTCATGGGATCCCCATAAGCGGGCAGGACACCATTGCGCAACGTATTGAAACGACGAATGTCGTCAAACCCGAAAATGTGGTCCGCATGGGCATGGGTGAACACGACCGCGTCCAACGACTCGATTCCCGCGTCGAGCATCTGTTGACGAAAATCAGGCGGCGTGTCGATCACAAACGCAGTCTGTTCCGTCTTGACATAGAGACAAGAACGGCGACGCTTGTTGTGCGGATCATCCGAGGAGCAGACGGGGCAGTGGCAACCGATCATCGGAATTCCGACGGATGTTCCCGTTCCCAGAAAAGTCAGCTCCATCGCACTCAATTATCCTCCGACCCAGTCTCGCCGTCCTCACGGTAAATACCGTACCGCGAATCGTGGATCGGTTCGTCCGTTTCGGGATCGATGGCGTTACCCCAATCGTCACCGCCGTCAGAATCCTCGTCCGCTGCCGCAAACGTGCGACTGCGCAAGGCTCCAGACCCGCGGATCTCCGTGGGGGTGCTGAACCGGCAGTCGAACTCCTCGCAGGAGAAACAAGCCTCCGGACTGAAGGCGGATGCCGCAATTTCGCCATCCAGTACCAGCGGACAATTTCGGGCGGTCGGGACGGGGCGACGCGGTTCGTTCGCTACCGGATTCTCCCGACGGAGCGACGCACTCGGTTGCGGTTTCGATTCCACTGGTTTGGCAACCGTTGTACGTTTCGCGGGTTTTGTCGGCTTGATTTCCCAAGCGGGCGTGGCGGGAAGAATGGGAATACGGGAGGCGAGGGTAGGGCGCTTTGGCCCCGTACTCGCCGCCACCGTTGGCTTCTTGCTCTCCGTCGGCTTCGCGTGAATCGTTTTCTTGGTCGTCTTTTTCATCGCGTGAGCGTGCCTTCAGCTATTCGCCATTGCCGTAGAGTTCATCCAGTGCGTCGCCGATCATCTCCAGCGCTTCAACCATCTCGTCTTCCTTCACGTTCAGCGGTGGCAGGAAACGCACGACATGTTCGCCCGCGACACAGCAGAGCAGTCCCATGTCGCGGCATGCGTCCACGACCTCCTTCGCGCGTCCCTGCACCACCATGCCGATCAGCAGTCCTTCGCCACGAATCTCCAACACCTGCTGGTATTTCTCCACAAAGAGTTTCAGGCCCTCTCGGAAGAGGTTGCCCATCGTCTCCGCCTGCTTCACGAGATTTTCCTGCTCGATCACATCCAGCACGGCAAGGGCTGCCGCAGAGGCGAGCGGGTTGCCGCCAAAGGTCGAGGCGTGGTTACCGGGCTTGAAGACGTCGGAAAGTTTCGGACTCGCGACGAGCGCACCCATCGGCACGCCGTCCGCGAGGGACTTGGCGATCGAGAAGGCATCCGGCTTGATGGGATAATGCTGCCATCCCCACCACTTGCCGGTGCGGCCCATTCCGCACTGCACCTCATCGCAAAGCAACAGCAGCTCCTTCTCGTCGCACAGCTGGCGGAGTCCGACCATGAACTCTTCCGTGGCCGGATGGATGCCACCTTCTCCTTGGACGGCTTCGACCAGAACCGCGACGGTACGATCCGTGATGGCAGCCTTGACCGACTCCAGGTTGTTGAACTCCGCGTAGGCGAACCCAATAGGAATCGGCTCAAAGCCGTTCTGCACCTTGACCTGCCCGGTTGCCGCGATCATGCCGAGTGTCCGTCCGTGGAAACTCTGCACCATCGTGATGACTTCATACTTGCCTTTCTCATGCCCCCACAAGCGAGCGAGCTTAATCATCGCCTCGTTCGCCTCCGCGCCCGAGTTGCAGAAGAAGCACTTGCCGTCCAGCGTCAGGTGGGAAAGACGTTCCGCCAGCAACGCCTGATTCTCATTAAAGAAAAGATTTGAGCTGTGCCCCAGCTTGGTCGCCTGATCCTGTATGGCCTTGACGACTTTCGGGTGGCAGTGCCCGACGTTGTGCACGGAAATCCCGGATGTGAAGTCCAGATAGCTTCCCCCTTCAGGATTCCGCACCTTGCAGCCTTTCCCTTCGGACAGTGCCACTGTCGGTGCATACGTATGCATGACGAATTGGTTGTACTTCTCAACGATCTCTTTACTGTTCATCTGCGATAATCTCCGTTCCTACTCCGTTCTTCGTAAAAATCTCCAACAACAACGAGTGCGGCATCCGTCCGTCCACCAGATGGACCTTGCCGACACCTGCGCGGATCGCCGCCGCGCAGCTTTCCAGCTTCGGCAGCATTCCACCCGCGATCACACCCTCGTCCCGCAGTTGCACGATGTCGCGCAACCGCAACGTCCCGATCAGGCTGTCCGGGTCGCTGACATCGCGCAGCACGCCCGGCACATCCGAAATAAACGCCAGCTTTCGGACTTTCATCGCCTTCGCCAGTGCGGAAGCTGCGGTGTCCGCGTTGATGTTGTACAACGCACCATCCGCGCCAACTCCCAAAGGCGTGATGACGGGAACGAGACCAGACCGTAGCATCTCCTCCACGGGGCGCGAGTCCACGCAACTTGGAGTGCCGACATAACCCCAGTCCACCGGCTTGCCGGTTTCGGGGTCAATCCCGGTCTTTTTATCGACGGTGAAAATCCAATCCCCGTGCAGGGAATGGGCGTTCGCACCATGACGGCGCAACATCTCCACCACCTCGGCATTCACCTCGTTCTTGATGACGCGCTCGACCACGCGGATGGCGTCTGCCGTTGTCACGCGCAAGCCGCACACGAACTCCGTCGGGATACCGGCCTTTGCCAATCCTCGCGAAATCGCCTTGCCGCCGCCGTGTACCAACACGATACGCATACCGACCGCACACATGAAGGCAATATCGGTGAGCAATCCCTCCAGATTCTGGGGGGATTCCATCACGCTACCGCCGACTTTGATGACAACCGTCGATCCCGTGAAATCCTGAATATACGGGAGTGCCTCAATCAGCACCTCCGCTTTTCCTGTGGCCTCTTCGAGTTTCGTACCTGATTCTCCTTCCAAAAAGGCAATCAGTATAGCATACCAAGGAAGGAATAGAAAGGACAAATTCGCTGTCGTGCCCCAGCTGTGTACATCTGCGTTTTCCACCGTCGCCTTCTAAAATAAAAACAACAGAAACAACTTCGCTGCGCGAAGTAGTGACAAGTGACGAATGACGAGTGACGAGATGGTGCATGACTCGTGTCCCATGTCACGTGTCGTTCGATAAGACGGCGAAGCCGTCGCAACAACGCTCTTGTCATCGAACGTTGTGTCGCCGCTACGCGGCTATTTCGAATGGGGTGGCGTTACCGGGGGTTATGCTTCGCTCACCCCCGTCTGTTTCTGTATCGCCGCTACGCGGCATTTGGGCGGGGCGCGCTTGTCGTGATTGGTTGATAGGGCTTGTCGAACGGACTGGCGAGACTGCGGCTCTGCCGCCTTTCATTCGTCACTCGTCACTCATCATTCGTCACTCGTCACTGGCGCAAAGCCGTCCCACTTCTCAGCTGGCGGCTCTGCCGTCCTTCATTCGTCACTCGTCATTCGTCATTGCCGCCTCCGGCGGCTTGCTTCTCAGCTTCCCTGCTTCCCCGCTTAACACGCCTAACCCGCTTAACACGCTTGACCCATCAATGGATCCTTGTTATTATGCCTCGCGTGTGAGGGAAGCATGGCTGGTATTGCTTCGTGCGATGGGTGTTACACAGGCTTTGTTTGGATGTGTGAACAGTTCGTTGCGTGTGGGAGAAATGAGGTTTGAGATGAAAGATAAGGTGGAAACAGTCAGGAAGATTTTGACGGGGCTTGGTGTGGTAATCTCCGGCGTCGGTCTGGCAACCGCGTTTCCGCCCTTTGACCAAACCATCAACTCGTGGTCTTGCTTGGTGCCGTTGCTGTGGATTATCCGTTCTGCGCCGCGCAAGCGTGCGGTCTGGTGTGCCTTTTTCACAGGTGTCATCTTTTGGCTGGTCTCCCTCTGCTGGTTGCCTGCGATTATCAAGAATGGCGGTCCGTGGGCGTTGGTCGTGCTTGGAATGGTTGGTCTTTCCGCTGCCTGCTCTGCCTACTGGGCGCTTTTTGCTTGGCTTTCTTCAACCTTCTGGCAACGGGCGAAACGATATCCTTTTTCCCGTCTTCTTTGCGTGTTGCTGGTCGATCCGATTCTGTGGGCGGGAACTGAGTATCTGCGCGGGACGCTCTTCTCAGGATTCGCCTGGAATTTTCTCGGCGTCTCGCAGGTTCAGAACATCCCATTCATTCAGGTCTCTTCTCTCTTCGGTGTGTATGCTGTTTCGGCGTTGCTGGTTTTGGTGAACGGAGCCGTGACCTCCATCTGCCAACGTCTTGTCGTGCCTCTCTGGAACAGATTGTCTCCAGTTAAAGACGGTTTCGAAAACTTGCGGAGACCGCCGTTTCCCGTGCGCCTCTGCCAATCGCTCGAAAGTATTTTGCCTTTCTTGCTTGTCTTCGGTGCGTGGTTCTGGGGAAATGCCCGAATTCATGGGGTGCAATCGGATGGAGAGGTCGAGAGTATTCGCGTCGCAGTGATCCAGCCGAACATTCCGTGCGTATTCTCCTGTACGCCGGAGCAAATGCGTCTGTTGCAGATTGAGCGCGTGTTGGATCAGACCAAGATGGCGGGACTGGCGAAACCAGACTTGATTGTCTGGCCCGAATCTGCCGTTCCCGGCATGGTACCGCAGAATAGTTACTCGATGGAGTTTCTGCGACTGGGATCCGTCGCCTCGCAGGGAACCGTGTTGGCGGGTGTCAGTGAGATGCGTGAGAAAAGCGAGGACGAGAATTTGTACTACAACTCTGCCTGGCTGATCTCCTCAGAGGGAAAGGAGTGTGGTATCTATCGAAAACAGCATCTGGTTCCGTTCGGAGAGTATGTCCCGTTTGACAAGGCGATTCCTTGGTTGCAGCGGCTCGTTCCAATCGGGGTGAGCTGTACGCCCGGCGATTCCGCATCGGTAATGGAATTGCCGACGAAGCCCGGTGTTCGAATCGGCGCGTTGATTTGCTTCGAAGATACGGTTCCACCTCTGAGTCGTGCGGCTGTGAAGGAAGGATCGAACCTCCTGGCGCTCCTGACGAATGATGCCTGGTTCAACCAGTCCTGCGAACCGCTCCAGCATCAGATGCAAGCGGTCTTCCGTTCTGTCGAGAACTGTGTTCCGATGGTACGGTCGGCGAATTCAGGGGTCTCGTGTTTCGTGGATCGATTCGGGCGCGTGAAACGTCTGGAACTAGAAGGCAAGATCGCGGATTTCCACGGTTTCTTGTTGGGCGTCACCGAACCCAATGGTGGCGGCACCTTCTACACGCGGACGGGTGACATCCCACTGATTGCCGCGTTTTCCATCCTTGCGATCCTTGCGTTCGTGTTTCGGTTGAGGGAGCATTCCGTTCCAATCCGTCCGAAACATGAGAAGTTTACAGAAAAAGAGCGCCGCTGGCGTATGCTGCATCCGGATCATCCACCGCAGCCGACGGACTCTCCAAAACCCGCTGACGAGAATGCGCCGATTGCGGTAGGTATGACGCTACAAGGTCGCCTCGTTCGTGATGCGAATGAGAGATATGCCCGTGTAGAGGTGGACGGTATTTCCAATTATCGGTTTCGCGTGGATTGGTCGGAAGTGATGCGGACGTCCGGTTTCGCCAATCCTCTTCAGGGGAAGGAGGCAATCGAACAGGTGTTACCGCTCTTTTACGGCAAGGATTATCTCTTTCAGGTTACCGAGGTCGATTCCGCGCTCTATCGAGCAACGGTCGTTTGCCCTGAGTTAAGCCACGATGTTTCCAACGCATGTATCAGACATGAGGCAAACGAACCCGCCAAAGGCGGCAGTGGCGAGTGACGGGGGCGGCAAAGCCGCCCCGCTGAGAAACTGAGAGGCGGGGACAATTGGGACAGTGGGGACAATGGAGACGGGGTAGCCGCCAGTCTCGCTAGTCCTTTCCGTCACAGGCAACGGGGACGTTGCCCCTCCCCATTTTCTGCGGCCTCATGCGAACCTCTGCGTCTCCGTGTAAAATTTCTCTCGTCACTCGTCACTCGTCACTGCCGCCTCCGGCGGCCCGAAGTTATAGGCAAGCGCCCCGCCCGCGCCACGCGCGGGAACGTTCATGGGGATAACTTTCGTTTCGACGATGATGGTGTCGTCGTTACGCGGTGGACGCGACGGAGCGCGTCCCTCCCCATCCGTCACTGCAACCTCTGGTTGCTTACTTCTCAGCCTCTCAGCTTCCCCGCTTCTCAGCCGGGCGGCTCCGCCGCCCTGCGAAGTTATAGGCAAACTCCCCGCCCGCCAGTGACAATCGGCAAATGACACGCAAAAGAATAGCGATCAAAATCGTATTTTTGGAATGTTGCGATTATGTTATACTAGGGACAATGAAGGAAAGCAATATGACCAGCGGAGAAAAATTTTTCATACAGAATTTGTCCGGATACGAACTATGGATCATGTACCTGTTTGTATTCGAGAAAGAGGAATGGAGGATTTCTGATCTTTTCAATAGACTCTATTCTCTTTTCGCGAGTAGTCTATCTTCGCGTCAAATTGACGAGCTTTGTGGCCAACTGGTGCGAAAAGGACTTTTGGAATGTACCATGAATTACGCGACCGTGACTTCGCGCCGGTATCGTATCGGTAGCCGCCTTTCGTTCGAGGCATCCAAATGGCTTCTGGAAAATACACGGAATGCGATCCGTTCATTTGTCCGCCCGCCCGAAATGGAAATGCTGTATTCCCTGTTGAATGGAGGTGTCGGATTCGTCACGCCGAAAGACAACGAACATGGAAATACCAGCCTGTGGAATGCCGTGACACAATTTGCCGATATGCAGGAGGAGGCGAAGAAAATCATTGAAATCACGCTTCCCCCGGAAACGCCGGCTAGAGTGTATCGGATTCTCACCTCCGTCCTTTTCTGCCACGGTATCCGTATCGAGTCGATATTTTCGAATTGGCATGCCAGACTTCTTGCCGGGGGCACGAAAATGAATATGTACGACGAGGACACGGTCGAATTCGCGGCGTTGTGCGTTTGGACTGGACACAAGGACTGGCTTTCTGTCCTCGACGGAAATGTTCACGGCAAGGAGGTGAATGCCTTTTTGCAGGGTTGTACTTTGTTAATCGAGGGTGATTTGGGGACCGCCTACAAGAGAATGACCGGGGTGACCAACCTTTTCTCCGAATACAAGCAGATGCTGACGTTTTCCACTCCTGCCGCCCATCTTCTCGCGCTCGCCGTTACCGTTTTCCAGAAACCGGCGAAGACTCGCGTGGAACGTCTCGCGCAAAAATTCTGTTCGCATCCCTACGAGTATTCGTACAATTCGATCGATTTCTTTGGACACGAACATCAAGTGTCCCGCAGCTTGCGATCCTACATCGGGACCCGGTTGAATGAGGCGGAGCAATTGCAAGAGATGAGCGGATGTTATCCAGTCAACTATCCACATCTCGTTCCGTGGGAATCACCGACATGCCGTTTAGGAATTCCATTTCAAGTCATGCTCGGAAATATGCCGAAGGATGTGATGACGAAATATGTGCCGGTCGTACTGCGTCTGGCCGAAAAAGCGTTCTTGAACGGATACCCGACTTTGGCAGGAATCTATCTCTCCGTCTTCGGATGGACATTCAAGGGCGCGGACGGGGATGCCGCCAAGCAAATGGCAGAGTCTCTTTCCGATGTGGGCGGTATCTGGTTCCGCAAATACGAGACAGACAGTGGTTCGTGGAAACTCGTCGTCGCCGCATTCGACAAGTGCCTTCCCGTGCCCAGCAAAACGAGAACGGCAGCGCGAACAAAGGCGGGACGGATTGTTTGGGCACTGCACTTCTATGAGTCACAGGTTGTGGAGAGAGAACCGACGTGCAAACCTTACTTGATCTGCGGTGAACTCGTTCCCATGTTTCGCGGACCGCGCGCCAAGGATGATGGATCTTCCGATCGGGAACTCACGTTTCGGGCGTTTCTCTCCGGCAAATACGACAGCGTGATTACCGAAACTGATCGTGCCGTATTTACGGCTCTTCAGAAGGCGGATTGCGTGACACGATATCAACAGAAAATTCCTGCGGATGCAGTGGAGCTTCTCTGCGGTCATGATGGTTTACTCCTTTACAACTACTCCAATAAGTGCGAGGAAGACGCATACATCCCAATTGCCCTTGTGCGCAGGGACATTCCCTTATCGGTCAAATCGACCGTGTCGGGTGGACTTGAAATTTCGGTGGAGCCTTGGTGTCAGAAGGTTCGGGACGATTACGTGATTCGCAAAATCACCAAGGAAGAGTATGCGTTCTATCTCTTCCCGAAAGCGACACGTGCCG
>JAFYDR010000066.1 GCA_017544725.1 Kiritimatiellia bacterium | reverse complement strand
GGGGAAGCTGAGAGGCTGAGAAGTAAGCAACCAGAGGTTGCAGTGACGGATGGGAGGGACGCGCTCCGTCGCGTCCGATTGCGTAACGACGATGCCCGCGTCGTCGAAACCGGCAAGTTATCCCCATGAACGTTCCCGCGCGAGGCGCGGGCGGGGAGCTTGCCTATAACTTCGTAGGGCGGCGAAGCCGCCCAGTTGAGAAGCGGGGAAGCTGAGAGGCTGAGAAGTAAGCCGCTGAAGGCGGCAATGAAAAATGAAGAATAAGGTGGTGTGTCGCGTGTCGTTTGTCGCGTGTCATCGGTGGCTATCGATTGCAATCGAATGGGAGGGACGCGTTCCGTCGCGTCCGCTTGCGTAACGACGATGCCCTCGTTGTCGAACTCGGCAGGATTTGCGATTGAATGGTTACGGAAAGCGCTGAAAGGGTGTCACCTATACAGACGGAGGTGAGCGAAGCGTAACTCCCGGTGGTACAGACAGTATCCACCAAGCTCTGAAGGGACGGTAGAACAATCTACCTCCACTCGCCATGCCGCGTCGTTTTCCGCCGCCCTTAAGGGCTATCGCGCCTTTGCTTGATTACGGGTGCTGCGCTACGCTTGCCTCCGTCTGTGTACCTTCGCCCCTTCTGGGCTTACGTAGTGGACGCGGCGGAGCGTACCCCTCCCCATTCTCCGCGCCTCCGTGTGAAAATTCTCTCGTCACCCTTCACCCTTCACTCGTCACTTTCAGTTGTTGTATTTAGGTTGTTCGTGTTGTTTTCAAAATCCTCTCGTGTGCATGAGATGGGTGAATTACGCAGAAGCGCGTCGTAGTGGAGGCACTTGGCACAAGTACTGGTAAACCACGCCAAGAACGGCACGGCGTAGAACAAGGTGGCGATCGTCCGTACTGGTCGCTTCGTATGTCTCTCGTTTCCTGTGCGGGTCTGAACTGTAGCTCCGTTGTTTGTTTTTTGAATTTTTTTTGGAAAAGCGCGTGCGGAATGTGAATATGGTGTTGTGAGGCGGGTAATTTCCGCCAGACGAAAAGGAGGAGAGTATGAAGTTTGGACAGAAGTTGATTTGGTTGGCCGCGATCGCTTGCAGTGCGGTTCTTTCGGTTGGACTGGCTTTCGCAGCGCCGCATTCCATTCCCGGTGGCGGTCCTCGCGGCGGCGGTCCGGGAGGTGGACCTCGTGGTGGCGGCAGCTTCCATGCGGCTCCGCGTGGCGGCGGCCCGAGCAGGGGTCCCGGTGGATTCCACGGTGGCGGTCCTCGTGGCGGTGCTCCTGCGCCCCATTTCCATCATGCTCCCGCCCCAGCGCCGCGTCCGCATGGCGGATTCCACCATGGCCCGCATCATCCTCTGCCCCCGCCTCGTCCCTATCCGTACTTCGGGTACCGCGGCATCTATCCCTACTACTATAGCTATCCCTACACCTACGGCGGGTACTGGAAGGATGTCGATCAGCAGGTTTGGGTTGAGGGACAGTGGGTAGATACCGTCAACGCGTACGGGCAGACCGTGCGCACCTGGCAGCCGGGGCACTGGGAAATCGTTCGGAATCGCGTCTGGGTGAATTAAATTCTGTCACGTTCAAGGAGTGGGACAATCTCGCGTATTGCGTGAGAATAAAACAAGATAGATTCAAGCCAACACAAAAAGAAAATACATCATGCGGTGCGCCGAATTCGGTGTGCCGCATAAATTTTTTGCAAGGGAACGGAACGGGGCTGGCGCCCCGAACCCCGTGCGCGGGAGCAAGTGAGGGAACGGGCTGGCGCCCCGAACCCCGTGCGCGGGAGCAAGTGAGGGAACGGGCTGGCGCCCCGAACCCCGTGCGCGGGAGCAAGTGAGGGAACAGGGCTGGCCCCCGAACCCCGTGCGACGAGAACAAGTGAGGGAACGGAGGCTGGTGCCCCGAATTCCGCATATGAGAACGGGTGAGGAAACGGGGATGGTGCCCAGTCGCCCGCGCGCGGCGCGGCTGGTTTGTCAGGCATTATTCGGTCACTTTGCCTGAGAGCGAGACCTTGAGGTTTTCGGTCGCACCTTTACGGGAACGCAGCGCACGGTTGGCGAACCACCATTCCGCAAGCGAAAGCAACAGTGCAAGCCAAAGGACGACTTCCGTAAATGAGCGGCCGTTCCGATGCTCCTCCACCACGCGCGCCAGTTCTTCGGCATCTGTCACGGCGAAGAACTTCTTGAATCCCGTCCACTCACCGAGTTCATCGGGCGAAGCGGGATCGAGATGCGATTCAAAGCGGTCTGTGTTTACCGCTAGCACGGATTCCGCCGTGCCTCCACTCGCCTTTGTCCGTGTGTAGATGCCGATTTCGGGAATCGCTTCAATGAAGAAGTTGTGATTGCCGTTGTCGCGAATCTGCAACGCCGCGCCTGAGGGCGTCGTGATTTCATCATCTTCCCGGAAATTAGGAATAGACTCGTTGGCGGGGACGGAAGAACCCAGCACAAGGTGCGTGGGCTGCACGGATGCACCTGCACCCTGACGGATCAACTGGTGGACGACCGGAACGAAGAAAGCGGTGAGAGGGAAGGTACTCCACTCGCGCGTCGCTGCGACACCGAAGATAAAGACACGTCCGCGTCCGACGGCGCGTCCCAGCAGGAAGGGAGTGTCATCGCCGGCGGTGACCAGTACGGCGGCATGTTCCGTGAGTTCGCTGAACTCCACCACGCGCTTGAGCGCGACGGTCGGAATAGTTCCGGGGGGGAGTGACATCTGGAAGTTCACCTGTTGGCCGGGTTGCAGCGGCAGACGTTTCAGTGCGCGTGCCGCATCGGCAACCGCAATGTCCGTTGCCTTTCGCGGCAGTGCCGGCAGCATTTGGAACTCTCCGTACGAAGAGAAGTCCGCTGCGTCTCCGGGGAAGATCGCCACAACGCCACCGTTGTTCACGTAGGATTCCAGACGAATAATCGCTTGTCCAGAGAGGGGCAGGGCATCGCACAGAAAGACCGCCTGATAGTCGCGGAGATCCACCGATTCGATTTCCGAAGGTGCGACTTGCCGCACGGTGTCGTCCGCCGCACCAGGCGCAAGCGCGGCACGAAGGTACTTCGTGGAATCCGAAGGTCCTGCAACCAGCACGGGCAGCTGTTTGCGTACGCGCAGGAGGAACTGGAAGGAGTCATCGACAGACAGACTGTCCTGCGGCGTGGAGATTGTCGCAACATGGACGCCGGGTTCGAGGTTGTTCAGTACGAATTCGAGCGGCTTTTCGGTGCCCGGTTCCACCGTCAGCGAGCGTGACCCACTCTCCTGACCATCGACGGAGAGCCCGATGGAAATCTGTTTAGCAGGACCGGAACGACCCACGCGCACCTGAATCCGCGCACTCTGTCCTGCCAGCATGAGGGAAGGTGAGACCTTGACATCGGCGGGATAAGCGTTGTCAGGCGTGACGGCACCTGCCAGCAGGGAGAAGAGCGAAACGCTGTCGCGCATTTCACGCGTGATCTTGACCGCCGCCGTGTTCTCCGTTTTGTTGGTAGTGGATCCGTCCTCACCCAGCGCACGGAATCCCTGCCAAGGGAGCGCCTGTCCGTCGGTGAAGACAAAGAGTTCCTGCGCACGTTTGTCTTCCTGTTGCGCCAGCGCGTGCAACGCGAACGCAACCGCATCCTCCAAACGAGAACTGCCCTGCTGGCACTCCAGCCCTTGGATTGCGCTGATTACGGTGGCGTGTTCCGTAGTCGGTTTTTCGATGATGGGTAACGGTTCGTCGCCCGCCACATAGACGCACACGCGATCGCCGGGATTGAGTCCCTGCACCGTCTGCACGGCTGCGTCCTTACAAATCTGCCAGACTTTGCCGCGATCCATTTCGTAGTTCATGCTGTAGGAAGCGTCTAGGACGATCGCGATGTCACGTGCACTGCGGCTGAGCCAGCCGCTGTTGTCGCTTAGGTTGCGAAGAATCGGCTGGGCGAAGGCGATCGCCAATGCTACCACTAGAAGGGTGCGTAGCAACCAGAGAATGAAATTCTCAAAGCGTACCCGGCTGGAGGAACGCTTTTGTGCGGCCTTCAGGAAACGGATGGTCGGAAACGGCGTGAGAACCGTCTTGCGCCGCTGAAACATGTGAAGCATCAGCGGGATGGCGGCGGCTACCAGCGCCCAGAGGAACATGGGGGAACCAAACATACAGCATTACCTCGACATTCGTTTGCGCTCTTCCAGATAGGCCCGGACAAAGGTGTCCACAGGCTCATCGGTTGTCACTAGGCGGTAGTCCACCTTCATCTCCGCGCAGGTTTCGCGGTAGCGTTCCAGGAACTTGCCCATGATGTCCTTGTACTCCTTCGACATGGAGCGCGGGTCGGCGATGATTTTCTCGCCCGTCTCCAGATCCTCGAATTGTGCACCCCGTTTCAGATCCAGCGTCAGTTCGGCGGGATCGAAAACGTGGAAGACGATCACGTCGTGCATGTTCTTGCGGAAATGCGCGATTGCCTTGATGATCGCCTCTTGGTCATCGAGCAGGTCGGAGATGATGACCACCAGTGCGCGACGGCTGATCGCTTCCGCGATTTGGTGCATCACCTCCGCACCGTTCGTACCTTTCTCCGGTTTGAACTCCTGCAGGACCTTCATCGAATTGTTCAGACCGCTGAACGAATTCTTGCAGGGGAGCGCCGCGTCCATCTTCTCGCCGTAGATGTACATCCCGACCGAGTCACGCGCCTTCAGTACGACGTATCCCAACGCGGCCGCTAGAGTCGATGCGTACGAATACTTGGTTGGACGATCTGGATCCGAGGTGTAGTTCATTGATCCGCTTCGATCCATCAGCAGATACACACGCAGGTTCGTCTCATCCTGATAACGGCGGATGTAGTACTTGTCCGTCCGTCCCAGAACCTTCCAGTCAATCCGTTTCAAGTCGTCACCCGGCATGTACGCGCGGTGATCGGCGAATTCTGTGCTGGAGCCTTTCTGCGCACTGCGATGACGTCCCGCCAGTGTTCCCTCCACCACGTACCGGGAGTTTAGCACCAGCTGATTCAATTTCGCCATCTGCGCCGCGTTGAGATAGGCTGCAATTCCTTCTTTCTTTTCCATCGTCTCGCTCGCTCCATTCTCCGCCCGGTATCACTTGGGGCGCGCCATGATCCAGAAATCCCCCACGTCAATCATCAGGGCGAACCGTTTGTCCGAACCCACCTTGATGAGGCGCATGCCGTTGACGGCGCGACCGCCTTCGTTCGTCAATCCCTTCTGTGCGGCGTTCCCCGGAGAGGTCGCCTCGAACTCGGCCATCTGCGTGTTGTTCAACGCCTTCACACTGATGAGCGTTGCCGCATAACCCGGCGCGTAACCTTTGCGTAGGGTTGGCTTGAGCGGCATCGACTCCTTCCCGATGGTCGAGCTGAACAAAGCGAACTTCTGCGATTCCAGTCCCTGAATCCGACTGAAAGTCTCCAAGCGGTAAACCCATGCATCCCCGAAACGATCCTTTGCTGGGGGCGGCAGCTTCGCATTCAAGACGGGTGCGAGGCTCGAGGGATAGGCAACGTGGGCGGCATAGTACTTGCGCAGTGCCTTCGACACAGACTGTGCGTCGATTCGCGAGAGCCAGCGACGCGCCATGATGTCGGCGAAACGAGCGACAGGTTTCGTCGAAGTCTCCTTTGTCACCGCGCTTTCGAAGACACGGACGGCATCCGACTCCTTCCCGGCGGCGAGCAGATGCCAAGCCGCGATCGTCTTTACGGCAGGTAGCCATTCGCCTAATGTGGATGCCTTGTCCATTACACTCTGGCAGACGGCAACCACCTTCATGTGATCCGCGCCTTCAGCGGCGTGCGCGTTCCACACTCTCAGGAAGGCGGCATCCTGTTGCGGTGTCGCTCCCGCCGTGACCGCCATAAACACAAATAACAAACTGATTCTCACGCAATTCATGTCATTCACCATACCATATTTGGAACGTCGCAGACAAGCTTTTTCGGCGTACGACATCTGCGTCTAGATACGTGTTCCACAAAACATTCTTCTTGTTTCCGTGACTAGGATTTTGTATTCTATAGGGGATGGAACAAACAGGATTTCCTGTGGGGGAAAATTGCGTATGTTGCGGTTGTGTGCCCGTGTCTAGGGAACTGGAAACGGTGGCAAACTTCGTCTGCGCGGATGGTACAGCAAATAGGATGTTCTCGATGAACCGATTGAAAGAATGGTTGCTAGGAATGGCGGGAATGAAGATTTGGCCGCCGACGCACGACGATCCTCGCATACAGGGACCGCAACCGCGTATCCTTACGCGGCGTCAACATGCGGCGATGGAGAAGATGCGCCGCTCCGAAGGTGTCCGTGACGAATCAACTTCCGATAAGGAGGCGAAGTGATGGGGACGAAAGAAGAAGTCCGGAAAATCTATGCCGAGGCCATTGCTCGTGTGAATGCGCTAATCAACGGGCTCAAGGCATCCAACGAGCAGAACGACGAGGAGACGAAGAAAGATGTTGAGGCGTTGATCGTCTCGATCGAAACGGACAACGGACGTCTCCAGAAACTGGTTGATGAACTGGAACGTGATAGCGAGTTCGAGAAGTTCACGATCGCATTCTTCGGTCAGACGAATGCCGGGAAAAGTACCATCATCGAGGCGTTGCGCATCCTCTTCCATGAGGAGAGTCGGGAGAAGCAGATCTCGCAAAACGAAGCAGAGCAGCGTAACTGGCGAGAGGAATATCTTGCAAAGTGCCGTGATGTGTTACGCGGTCTTGGGGAAATCAAGAGGCAGTACATGCCGCCTCGGCAACGGAAATGGAAGCTCGTTGCGGCATTTGTCGTTGGGCTTATTCTTGGCCTGATAATCGCGGCATGAGAAGGGGTACACAGATGCAGAACGACGCCGTATGGCAATTCATTACCGCTCTGGAGAATGCCATCGAATCGCGGATCGCGGGATGTCGTGCGCCCTACTACAAGGTCGATGGTACGATCATCGGCAACGGCAGCCAGGATTTCACGAAAGAACACAAGGCGTATTCCTTCTCTCTTCACGGTGTCAAGGCACAGTTGATCGACATACCGGGAATCGAGGGGAACGAAGAACGTTTTACATCGATTATTCGGAACGCACTCAAGAAGTGTCATCTCGTCTGCTATGTGGCACGGGAATCAAAGGGGGTTGAGACGAACACGCTGGAACGGATCAAGTCCTACCTTGGAAAGTCCGTGGAGGTGATGGGGATTCTCAACATCCCGGAAAATCCGAAGAAAGTATATAAGGGAAGCGATTATTGCGGGGAAATGTCGCGCCGGATTGAGGGTGTAGCCGCGAGTGCGCCGAACTTGGAGGCATCCCTTCTTTCGGTGATTCCGAAAGAACTTTACGCACGTTCGATCAGCGTGGCAGCCCTGCCGGGGCTGTGCGCCCTTGCATGGCGAGACGGCGATAGCACGTTTGCGGATCATCTGGATTTTGCCGATCATGAATCCGTCTCCTCTTCTCTCAAACGCCTGAACAACCAGCAGCAGTCATTCCTGCTCCATGCGACGCAGGCAGATCTGTATAGGATGAGTCGTTTGGAAGAACTGCGCGACGCGATTGTCGAAAGTTGCCGGGACACGCCGATGCGTATTCGGCGGAACGCCATTCTCCGTCTGCTGTCCGCGATTGAAGATGCCTACCTCAAGCCCATGCCGGAGAAACTGGCGGCGTTCAAGCGATGCCGCGAGAAAACGAAGGTTGACACGGACAACTACATTCGGCGACTAGAGGATGACCGGTATCAGATGCGGCGCAATATGGGATACGCCGCGAAGAATGCGGTGTACGACTACCTCCGCACGGAAATGCTCGAGAAGATCGTCTATTCCCATATCGAGCGCAACACGGGTATCAAAACGGATCGCTTGAACGCCGAATTGGAATCGCAGAAAGAGAGGTTGTCGAAAGGGGTGAAAGAGGCGGTCTGTGAAGCACTGAAGAAAACGCAGGACGATTTTAAGGACCGTATTCAAAAATCGACGGAATCCTGGGCAGACGATATGGCGAGATACATGGCGGAACTTTCGGTCAATGTCCCGACGTTTGATGCGGAGGCGTTCGACTGGAAAGAGGCTGGAAACTGGGCACTCTCCATTGGCGGGTACGCGATGTCGGGAGCCGTGCTCGGGTCGGTTATTCCAGGGGTTGGGAATGTACTGGGAGCATTCATCGGCGGTCTGATCGGAGTGATTATGAAAGTGGTTGAGTTCTTTATGTCCGATGCGAAAAAAATTAGCAAAGCCAAGGTGAAAGCGCAGGAGGCATTTGAAAACACAGCATGGAACATTTGGGATAAGGTGAAAACATCTGTTGAGGAGGTCTCCGAAGCGTTGTACACCGAGACTGGCAAGTTGATGGAGCGGGCCACGGCAAAGAAAGAGGCAGCGAAAACGACGCATGAAGTGATTTCGCACTTTGCCAGGGAGATGCGCGCGTTGAGTGAAAGTATTCGCTCAAGGTTGGATCGTCCGCCGGAGAATGGTACCGTTTCGACGAGCCCTTCAACGAGGGAAAGACTTGAATGAAGCAAGGCGCGCCTTGTTAGGCAGTCTTTGCACAAAGGGAGAGGTTTGATTCAAGAAAGGAGAGTCATGAAAAGCAGAGCAGATGAAACCGTATCTTTTCTCACATCTGAGACGGAGAAGTTTGTCGGAAGGTTGGAACAGTTTGAGACGTTGTTGAGTGAAGCGAAGGACAAGGCCATTTCGTCTTCGCTGGACGAGTCGTTCGGAAAGTCGCTGGACAAGGTCGAGGCACTGAAAGGGGATGTGCGCGACGGCAGACTCAAGATTGCCCTTGTCGGTGCATTCTCAGACGGCAAAACGAGTACGGTCGCCGGATTCCTCGGTCATGCGGATGCGAACATGAAGATTGCGGAAGAGGAGTCGTCGGACGAAATCGTGGAGTACGCGCCAAGGAACATCGATGCCGATGTCCCGCCATGCGTGTTTGTCGATACGCCAGGCCTTTTCGGTCGGAAGTTTTCGAAGAAGACGGAGGACTGGATTTCCCAGGCGCACTTGATTCTGTACATTGTCTCGGCGGCGAATCCGCTAAAAGACAGCCATCGGGATACGGTCGCATGGCTCCTCAAGAAGCTGAAGAAGTTTGACAACACTATTTTCGTCATCAACATGATGGACAAGGTGTGCGATTACACGGACGATGAGGATTTCGAGGGGCAGAAGGAGGCGAAGAAGCGTTTCCTGAAAGAGAACGTGGCTCGGTTCTGCGACTTCGCGCCGGACGATCCGCGATTGGATGGGCTGAACATCGTCTGTATCGCCTCCGATCCTGACGGGCGTGGTCTGCAAGTGGATGGTAGGGGACACGAGAACTATTGGTTAACGGAAGAACATCGTGGGGATTATGAAGACTACTCCCGCATGGAGGATTTGCGAAAAACTGTCAACGATGTGGTGCGCAACACGTTTGCGGAGCGTCTGATTCGCAACTCTGCGCTCGAAGCGATTATGGATATGACGCGGAACAACTGCGAGAGCTTGCGAGAGGAGTCGCTGCGCCTTGATGAAGCGGTGATCCCAGAAGTTGAACGCACGATCAAAACGCTTAAGATGGACTTTTCAGATGCGCAGAGGGATATCCGCCGCGAGGTGCGTCCGTGCCGCGAAGAACTGTTGTCGCTGGAGAAGTCGATCTGCGACAAGTTGCGGAACGTGGGGATGGATGATTTCAAAAGACTCTTCGAAGATGAGGTGGGGGGAGGCGATGAGCCGGGCTACAAACTCCAAGGGATGATGAAGGACATTGTCTCAGATCATTTCGGTGGGCTTGTGACGAGAATATGTGAGAGAATCGTGGGTGACTTCGAGGTCGGTGGCGAACACATCGACACTGCGCTTGGAATGGTCAAGTCAGGTGCCAAGACCATTGGAGGTCTTGCGAAAGGTGTAAACAAGACAATGATATTCGCAGGACGTGACTTGCTGGGAAAGATTGGCATCGTCATCAAGTTCAAGCCGTGGCAAGCTGCGAAATTCGCCAACTTTGCGAGCAAGGGCATCCCTGCGATTGGTGCAGCAGTATCGTTGATTGCCGATGTCTGGAGCATGGCTGCGAGCGCGGCAGCGCAAAAGAAGTTCGATGACATGAAGCAAACTCTTGTGGCGTCCATCCAAGGTGCATTCAAGGAAGTCTATGACATCCTCAACGACGACAGGTTGCTCTTTACTACGTTTGCGCCGCAAATCGCGGAGATCGAGTCACAGATTGTCGATGCAGATAGGCACTTGGTCTCACTTCGTAATATGGAGGAGTACTGTAAAACGTTAGAAGAAAAACTCCAAACGTTCTGGAAAATCTCATGCAGGAACGGCTGATACCGTTAGCTTCGGCTCCCAAGTTCTCCGTGCGTGTCTCGTGCGGGAATATTCATGGAGATAACTTGGAAGCCCTTCAAGGCTAACCGTTCGCGACAAGCGTGCCCCGTTCGATTGCAATCGGCAGATATCGATGACATGCGACAAACGACACGCGACACGCCGCCCTTTCATTCTTCATTCTTATCTCTTCATTCTTCATTGCCGCCTCTGGCGGTCGCCGTACTCATTCGTCCAGTTTTACGGGGCGGCGCGCGGCTTTTTTTTCGCTGTGCTGGTGTTTTTCTTCCAGCATCTTCGCGCGTTGACGGCGGGAACGGCGACGTTTTTGGCGACGAATCTTCTCCTGCTCCTTACGCCGTTCTGACTTTTCCACTTGGTCTCGCTCAAGGATGCGTTCCGCCAGTTCGCGACGTGCCAGCCAGCGGTTCATCTCGCGCGAACGCGCCTGCCCGTACTTGACGGTCATTCCGCTCGGTTCGTGGTAGAGTCGCACGGTGGAGGAGGTCTTGTTGATTTTCTGTCCACCGGGACCGGAACCGAGGATGAACGTCTCTGTCAGGTCTTCCTCGAAGACATGCGCAAGAGCCATCTTCTCTTTGATTTTTTCGATTGTTTCCGGTGAGAGCATGAGACGCTACGCTCCAGTTAGGGATTGTCGCTGATGCGCTCGATATTCGCGCCGAGCCGACGCAGTTCCTGATCGATGGACTCGTATCCCCGGTCGATGCTGTCCGCATTGAGAATTTCCGTCTTTCCCTTCGCGCAAAGTGCGGCGATGAGCAAGGCCATGCCTGCGCGGATGTCTGGACTGGCGACACGCGAACCATTCAGCTTCGTCGATCCGGTCACCACTACGCGGTGGGGATCGCATTGCACGATTCGCGCCCCCATGCCGATGAGATGATCGACGAAATAAAGGCGACTCTCGAACATCTTTTCGAAAAAGAGCGTGGTACCGCGCACCTGCGTTGCCAACACGATCAACACGCTCAACAGGTCGGAAGGGAACATCGGCCATGGACCGTCGTCAATCTTCGGAATTGCCTTTCCGAAGTCATAGGATGTCTCCAGATTTTTCTGAGGGGGGACATGGAGTGTTTTCTTTTCGCGGTCAATCGTCCATTTTGCGCCGAGTTTCTGGAACGGTCTCTCCAGTACCTCGAAATCTGCTACCGACACACCCTCGATCGTCAGGTCCCCGCCGGTCGCCAGTGCGGCAACCACGTAGCTGCCGACATCGATGTAGTCCGCTCCGATCTCCCGTTCTGTCCCGTGCAGCTTTTCTACGCCTTGGATGATTACCCGGTTCGTACCCAGTCCCTCGATATCCGCCCCCATCGCGATGAGCATATTGCCGAGGTCTTGGATGTGTGGTTCGCAGGCCGCATTGTAAAGCTCCGTCGTTCCCGTTGCAAGCACAGCCGCCATCATCAGGTTCTCCGTGGCAGTGACGCTCGCCTCGTCCAGCAGAATGCGGCATCCCTTAAGCCCTGTCTCGGCCTTGAAGACATAGACACCGTTTGCTTTGATCGTCGCACCAAGCGCCGTTAGCCCGTTGATGTGCGTGTCGATACGCCGTCGTCCAATCACGTCGCCACCCGGCGGGTATAGCGTGGCGGAACCGCACCGCGCCAGCAACGGTCCCGCAAAGAGGATCGAGGAACGGACGCGACCACACAAAGTCTTGTTCAATTTCGTGGAACGGAGTCGCTTGGCGCAGATTGTTACCGTGTGGGAGTCGGCGTCGAGTTGCACATCCGCACCCATCCGCTGAAGTAACTCCAGCATCGTGCGTACATCGGAAATCAACGGAAGATTACGGAGTGTTACAGGTTCCTGCGTCAAAAGACACGCCGCCAGCATCGGCAAAGCGGCGTTTTTATTGCCGGCCGCCCGATGCCTGCCACTAATCGGACGCCCCCCATGAATCACAAATCTGGACATATATATGCCCCCCGTTGGTAATAGTTACATACCCTGAAATCGAAAAAAATGGAGCGAGCTACGGGATTTGAACCCGTGACCACTACCTTGGCAAGGTAGGACTCTGCCAGCTGAGTTAAGCTCGCTCCTCAGACACGTTTCCGTATCGAAAAGTAAAGGCACTTTACCATAATCTCCAAAGAAATGCAAGCAGAATTTTTAGAAAAGTTGTCGGCGTAAGGAAGGTGCGGTGGGACGCGGGCAAAAATGCCCGCGCACGGAACCTAGAGCAGGACGGCTGACGTTGCCGTGTGGAATCTACGTTGCCCTTGCTTGTCCTTCACCCAACGGTTTTTCACCACGGGAAAAATTCTTTTCGAAATTGAAATTTTGTGCTTGCATTCCTCTCGGGAATTCGGTATAGTAATCCCCGTTTTTCGGTACGCAAGTGTCGATGGGCGAGCTTAACTCAGCTGGCAGAGTCCTACCTTGCCAAGGTAGTGGTCACGGGTTCAAATCCCGTAGCTCGCTCCAATGGGAGTGTAGCTCAGTTGGTAGAGCAAGTGACTC
>JAFYDR010000065.1 GCA_017544725.1 Kiritimatiellia bacterium | reverse complement strand
GGGGATGACGATTTGGTTTTCGACGCCTGCCTGCGGTACAACGGCGCCGCGACCCCCGCGGATTCATTTCGGGCGGAACTTCCCGTCGGTGTCTTGTTCAGCGACGGCGACGAGGGCAGCCCCTTCGTTTATCGGGAACGGCTTTGTAGTCCGGGTGCGGATGGATACGAAAGGTGTCGCCCGATACCGGAATTAAAGGTAAGGAGGAATGTGGAATGAGACGGATTTTTTGCTTGTGTGTTGTTATGGCTGCATGCCGTTCGACAGCCGTGGATTGGGAAACCGACCCCGAAGGACCGCTTTTCAAGATGGTGGCCAAGGAATTCCGCTTTGACGAGTGGAAGGGGAAGACCGCCGAGCCTTACCCCGCGCCCTTGCGGGTATGGTCGCCGCCGTCCCTTGCCTTTCCCTTTTCCACGAACGGTGTCGTGAAGTCTGTGTATTCTATGCGCTTGGGCAATTCATTAGAGATTTATGGCAAGGATCATGAGTATTTGGTGTATGTTAGATGGTATGTTTGTCCAAATGTCCTGGACGCGCAGAAAGGGATCATCGAAGACTACTCGGATCGCTTTTACTCGGACATAGACCCCGTTGTGAACGGGATCGGCGACAGGTGTTATCGGCATTCCGCAGGGAAGAGCCATTCCTTTACTTTCAGCCGAAACAATGTGATGCTCCACATGCGCGCCCGCCCCCCGTTTTCAGCCGAGGAACTCGCGCGGCAGATCGACGGGGACATCCTGAAACGCAGCCGCGAGGCGGTCGCGCCGCCTGAATCCCGCAAGACGGAACCGGCACGTCCTGACGCCTCCCAAGGTTCGGGTACAAAACCGCATAGCGGGACGGACAAGGCATCCAAGCCACAACAAAAGCAGGATAAGCTGGAAGGCAAAGAAACCGAGAAGCGGGGATGAAGAGATGTTGGAGCGACAATGAAAAATGGAAAGAGAAGGATGAATGGGAGGGGCAACGTCCCTGTTGCCCAACTGAACACGCCTAACCAGCCTAACACGCTTAACCGGCCTAACACGCTTAACCAGCTTAACACGCCTAACCCGCTCAACCGCCGACCTCGTCTTGCGCTTCGGCTTGTTGGCGTTGCAGGTCGTCCAAACGGGAGGCGTCTCGCTCCCATTCTTCGTTGAACGTGTCGAGGCGGTCCTGAATCCATTTCAGTCTCCGATTCAACGTACCGAAATCGGTTTCGGGTTTGGGGTTGAAGAGCTCGGATGAGACCTCCTCCAGTTCTGCCTCCAACGCGTTGATCTCGGCCTCTTCCTTCGCCACCTTCTCCTTGAGCCGACGAATCTCCGGCGCGAACCGTTCGCGGGCGGCGGCACGTGCCTTGCGCAGTTCTTTGCCGACCAGACGCGGCGCGGAGGAGTCCGAGGAAGTCTGCTCCTTCGCAGGAAGTGCGGAAGGCTCGACCACGCGCACCGTGTCGCTCATGCCTCCCGTTTTCTCCAGATAGTAGTCGTATCCACCGGGATAACGACGAACGCCCTCCGGCGTGATCTCCAAAATCGCCTCTGCGGTATTGCGCACGAACTCGATGTCGTGGCTGACGAGACAGACCGTGCCCGTATAGAGTTTCAACGCCTTCTCCAGCGTCTCCCGCCCTTCCAAATCCAAATGGGTGGTCGGTTCGTCCAGCAACATGAAGTTCGGCGGATCGAGGAAAAGCCGAAGGAACGCCAACCGGATCTTCTCCCCGCCGCTCAACACGCCAGAGAGCTTGGTCACATCGTCTCCTGAAAACCCGAATGCCGCCAGCTGGTTTCGCAGATCCTTTTCCGGCAGATTCGCCGCGCACCGTTTGGCACATTCAAAGACCGACACATCAGGCGGAATCGTTTCGGAAAACTCCTGCGACAAATAACCAACCTTGACTTGATGCCCCAGCGTACAGGTACCCTGCGTCGGCTTGCGTGTCCCTGCCAGAATGCGCAACAACGTGGTTTTCCCCATGCCGTTGAATCCGATGATTGCGATTCTCTCGCCCCGCGCGATAGAGAAGTTGACATCGTGCAGCACATTGCGTTTCCCGTCGTAGGAGAAGAAGAGGTTCTCTGTTCTTGCCGTCTCCACCCCTGAATGCGGCGCGGCAGGGAGTCGCAGATACCCCGCAGCCTGACTGCGGCGCGGCAGAACAACCGCTTCAGCCTGAATCTTCTCGATCATCTTGATGCGGCTTTGCGCCTGTGCGGCCTTGGTCGCCTGGGAACGGAACTCATCGACAAACCGCTGGAGTTGTTCGATCCGACGATCCTGATTGGCTTTCGCCGCAACCAGATTCTGGTAACGGATTTCTCGTTCGCGCAGATAGAAATCCAGATCGCCGTTGTAACGAGTCGCCGTCTGCGCATCGACCTCCACTGTCACGGAAGTCAGCGTGCGCAACAGATAACGGTCGTGGGAAACCAGCACCAGCGTTCCCTCGTAACTTTTCAGGAACCGCTGCAACCATGAAATGGCGGGCAGGTCCAAATAGTTCGACGGTTCGTCCAATAGCAGCAAATCCGGTTTCGAAGCGAGAACGCGCGAAAGCTCGGCACGCATCTGCCAACCTCCGCTGAAGCTGGCGAACGGCTTGTCGAAATCCTCCACCGGAAAACCTAATCCACCCAACGAGCCCTTGACACGCGCCTCCAGATCATAACCGCCCAGATGCTCAAATTTCGTCTGTAGTTCTCCGACCTGACGGAGAATCCGGTCGCGCTCCCGTGCGTCCTCCGCAGTTGCGAGCGAGTCCTCCAGTCGATGAATCTCGGTCTCCATTTCCGACAGTCCGGAGATACCGCGCATGGCGTATTCCAGCAGCGTTTCGCCAGGGGTATCCGGGTACAGATGCTGGCGAACATTTCCGATCCGTGGATTCTCGTCGATGATCACGTCGCCGACATCCGAATCCGTCTCACCCAAGATCAGGCGGAACAGCGTGGACTTTCCGGAACCGTTCGGACCGACAATCCCGACACGCTCCCCCCGGTTGATCCGAAAGTTCACATGCTCCAGTACGACTTGCGTACCGTAGCGGACACCGATTTCGCGAAATTCAATCATGGCACTGACGTCTCATTCATTTTTCATCTGGTTGCCGCCGCGAGAGCTTGTCCCGATAACCGGATAGCAGGTCTCGCAAATTCAGCTTGCGGTATGGGCGGTCACAGGCGGTATGCGACTTGTCGCAATAGGCGAATGACACGTCCAAGTTCTGCGGTTCGAAAATCGCGTTGTGGAGGTTTGACCGCATCGCGACAGGTTGCCGAATAATCTCCTTCATCCGTTTTGAATCGATCCGTCCGTAATTTTCCCGGATGCGGGACAGGAACGTCTCTTGGCGCTTGGGATTGGTGACGTACACGCCGTCTTCCAACGTCTCGCGGAGAAGCGGATGGGCGTCGCCGGGACGCAAAACACACAGCGGTTCTCCGGCTTTCGCGTCCAACGCCGCCAAATCCCCGCCCGCATCGGAAAGCACGTAATAGTAGCCGCAGGTAAGCGGGACGCTACGGATCAGGCGGATCGCATCTTGCACGGTGCCGCATTCTTCCATCACGCGGCGCATCAGGAAGGACATTGGCAAGCCGTCCCATTTCCCTTCCCCGCGTCCACCGATCTCTCCCATCGCCAAACCTTTTTCATTCATCGCCGTCACCGTGCCGTTGAATCCGGCGAAGCCGATCGACAACCATGCGTGATAGCCATCGGGAAGGAATACCTGCACCAATGCCGAACGTTCCAGACCGATGTCTCGCATATAGTCCAGCACCCGTGCGTGAACGACCTTTCCGCCCACCGTCGCCTTCCCCCGCAGGGCAACACCGCTGCAGTGGAACATTTCGGGGAAGAGGTTGATCTCGCGTCCCTGTTTACGCGTCAGTCCGGCGGCCTCGCTCATCGCGTCGCACTCTCGGAGAAACCGTGCGGGCAACACATTGCCCGTGCGTTTCTCGACTTCCTGAATTCGGTCGAAGAACCAATCGTCCTTGAGATAAAGGTATCCGCCGGCCACCAGTAGCACACGCTGATAACTCTGTCGGACCTCCTCAGCCGCCAGTGTCCCATGCTGCCGCCCCATTTCCTCCGGCGTACCGGAGACGAAGAGAATCGGGACCGTTCCCTCCTCCCTCAGCATCAATCCCCTACCCGACCAGATTTCTTCCGCTTCGCAGGAAAGGAAAACGGCCAACACGCCGACAATCACACGAACGCCTTTCATTTTCCCGTCCTTTCTATCGCAAAGTTCAATATCGCAACCAGAATGCTCTCCAAGTCGCCCGCTTCGACCTGCCGGACCGTCTTTCCCGAAGACGACGCAAATTTTTCCGGAAGGCATGGAGCATCCAAATCCCACTTCGTGAAAACAAACTCCACCTTCGTCTGCCCCTTTTCATAGCAAATGGCCGTCGGCGTGTTTCTCCGCCTGTCAAGCATGACACAGGCGTCGAACTTCTCGTTTTTCAGGACGATC
>JAFYDR010000064.1 GCA_017544725.1 Kiritimatiellia bacterium | reverse complement strand
CTAGCGGCGTATGCAGTGATGTCCCTCTTCACCTCCGTCGGGTCGTCGTATTTGGCGGGGCGGTTGTGCCCGGAGATGTTGAGGACATGATACTGCGAAAGCGTCTTGAATCCGCTGGAGGAGAGCGCCGTAGCCATGGCGTCACAAGAAGCCATGCGAGGGAGGACCATGACGACGTGACGACAGAGTTTACCTTCTATGATTCGCGGATGGTTCAGAAGGCTCAAGAAGCCCTCGCTCTCGCCTTCGTCAGAGCCGTCAAGGATACGCAAAAACTCGGCAACTTCGTCTGGATGCGCGAAGGTCCCGGTAAAATTGCCGTCGGCATCCTGCTGAGGAAGGAATATGTCGGCAATCCGGCAAGAGCGCCCCTCTGAGCGGAGTCGTTCCATGAGGCGAATGGCGGCTGGATTCGGATTAAAGGCGAAGCGAACCTGCTGTGGAAAGCCATAATACGGATTTTCCCATTCGGCGTATTCGCGACCAGTCTCCGGGTTTTCGCGACCAAGATGTTCCTTGTCCCACGCCTCTTGTGCGTCGATGATATCGGAATACTGGCAGAACGCGATAATGTCGTTTTTCGGAAATTCGCCACGCATGAGTATGCGGTAAGGTGTACCGGAGAGGTGGAGTCGAACGCGAGCGTTGAGGGAAAGCGTCGCAACAGATTCACGCTCCTCCTTAGCGCTTCCAGACTCCTTCACATCATCGTCGGCATCAACATCCTCGCGAAGACGTTTTTCGGCCTTTGTCTCCTTTTGGTCTCCCTTGAGGACGCCGCCGAGCTTTGGCGCGCGGGAGCCGAAATGGGTTTCATCGACAATTAGCAGATCGATTTTCGCCTTGAAGAGCTGCTCAAGCCAGTCCTTTTTCTTGAGAAACGTCTGCAGCGTGAGGAATACGACGAACTTCCGGCTCTTTGACTTAATCTGGTCGATTACGGCTTCATTGCGCCTGAGATTGTCCGAGTCAAGGAAGGTATAGTCTCGAAAGTTCTCCGTAAACTTCACTTCGTCCGCCCACTCGCGCCCGACATCCTTTTTAGCGGAGACCACGACGACCAGATCTGCACCCGCACCTTCGTTCATCTCCTTTGCGCACAGAAGCGAGGTGAAAGTCTTCCCAAAGCGCATGACGGCATACATGAGAAGTGTCTTACCTTTGCGGGGAATACGTTCTGTCGCTGCATTGAAACGCTTGACCGCGTCCTCCTGGTTGCCACGCGGAAACTTCTCGACACGGACTGGAGCGACGGCATTCTCCCTTGCAGAGACATCGTAAACCGTGTATGTCAACCGCGAAGGAATTGTGTGGCTGTCGTATTTCCGGATATCTTCGATTGCAAGAGCGACATTTCCCGACGCCTCGTCGATGTCGGACTCGGCTGGCGATTCCTCGTTCGCGAAACGGAAAAACTCGTTAGAGAAAGGCGCGGTCGGATCACCTGACAATCTCACCAGCTCCGCACGCGACAAATTTTCCATGCCAGCGACATTTTTGAGATATTCGTGTACAGAGTAGTCCCTGAAGAACCGTCCCTCACCAAGCGTGGCAAGCCAGGACTTCACATCCGTGTCGTCAATAGGGAATCCTTTGTCGCGCCATTCTCCAATACGGACAGCGACCGGGCGGTAGGTGTCACCAACCTTGACGAAACGCGGAACTGTTTTCGTTAAAAAAGCATAAATCTTCGGTTCGACCAGACCGTGAACGATTGAATCAATGATGCTAGTGTCCATGTTCACGCCTCCCTTCGCGAACGATATCAACGAAACGAATTTCCTCACGTGTTTCCCAGTCCAATATGATACGGCAATGGATACCGTTGTGGATGTCGCAACATTCACCGTAAGGGCCAGTGTCGGCGGCGGCAGGCCCCCATTTCTTCTTTGTACAACCCTCACAGGGCGTACGATTTTCACCTCCGAGCAGATCCGTCTCCACCGTGTCATGGCAGCTCATGGGGACTACAAATCTAAGACCATCCATCTGCCAGAGGTTCCATGAAATCACTTCTGAAACGGCACGGAGAAAATCCTGGTGCGGAAAACCGGCAATGTCTGTGGATTCGATTTTCCCCCATCGCCACCAGTAGTGTTCCACGACGGAGGCAAGGATGTTCTCTCGGGCAATAAGCAAATTGTCGCCTTGCCACTCAAAGCCGTAACTCGCGCGGACAGCAGCCAGAGCATGTTCAAACCATGCGTTCTTCCGGCAGTATTTCGAAATTGCGAGAAGCTTGCGGTCAAGGATGCCAATGCGCTTGGGGACAGGAATCATATCACCAGAGACTGCATCGTAACGGCTTGCAAGGAACGGTGCCTCTCCGCACGTGATTTCAAGTGCTGGCTCGCGTATGTAGCCGCGCCAGTCTGTGGACTTGCGAATCTCACGATCAGGAAGATCGATCATCTCCTTGCAGACCCAGGACGGTGTAAAAACTTCGGCGCGCTTCTTGATGCGCTCCTTCTGTTCCTCTTTACTTTTGTCGACTCTCGGACGTATGATCTTAGTGTCTTGCCGGGAAATCACATCAAGGTCGATTTCGTCCTGTACACCCATCTTGGCATCAAAGGTGGATTCAAACTTCACATATCCATCAGTCATCCACATGATGTTCTTTCCGGTCGTTCGATCCGCAAGCAAAATCTGCAAAATATCTTTTGGAATGTCCGATTCAAGGACATCCCGTGTGAAATCTGGAACTATAGTGTCTTTACTCATTATTTCTACAGCAGTAGCACTGCAAACAGTATACCATTTTCCATTGCCGTGTGAAAGAGCAATTGGAAATTTCTTGTGAGATCGCGACTTCTCTGGGCATTGACAACAGCCGCGTTAGGCGGCAGGGGCGGCAAATCCCAAGATTGTAAAACAGGTCAGACCTGATTTACAATCATTATGATGTGGCTGCGTTCCGGGTTTTAGCTGACTTTCCCACCTTTGCGACCGACGCGAACGCCGTCTTATCCGCAGTAGCCTTGGCGTAGGCGGACTTCTTGATGCGGCGGATTTCGCCCGTGTCCAGCTTTCGAACTTCCAAGGATTCCTCGGCAGTTGCCGTCTTAGGCCAATTCGCCACTTGGGGCACGAATCTTATTTTCGGGGGATGGGGACGGTGAGGACATTGGGGACGAAATTTTCGACCGCAAGTCAGACAGCTCGTCTGCCGTTAATGCGAACATGTAGTCCGCAGGGAATTTCTCGGAAATCACACAAAATCATCGGCCTCGCTCATGGCCTGGCTTCCAGATGGTAGTGGGAATGTTCCAGCGCCCAATCCACGAGGGCATGTGCACGAATGATTACTCCGGCATCTTGCCGGTCTTGAAGTACTCTTCGATCTGCTCGAGCGTCTTGCCCTTCGTTTCGGGCAGGAGGAACGCCGCCGTGAGGAAGTAGAGGAACGCAAAGAAGGCGAGGCTGTAGAACACGACCGCGTAGCCGCACGCCTTCTGCCAGGGCAGGAACGCGTCCGCAATCGCGAAGGCGACCATCTGGTTCACAAAAAGCGCGATCGCCATGCCGTTGGCGCGAATGCGGCTCGGCATGAGCTCGGAAAGCGCGAGCCACACGACGACGCCCGGCCCGACGGAGAACGACGCCACGAAAAGCGCG
>JAFYDR010000063.1 GCA_017544725.1 Kiritimatiellia bacterium | reverse complement strand
CCCCCGAGCGGCCACGAGCCGTCGCGCGAGAAGAACGCGGCGGAACGTCCCGCGCCCACGTCGAGCGTGACGTTCGCGTTCGTCCCGGCGGAGAGCCCGCCGAGCAGCGACGCGGCGCCGCGCAGGTCGGCGGTCATGCCGCCGTCAACCGTCCACCTGCCGCCGAGCGCGCCCTGCATCGCGTTCGTGCCGACGACCGTGCCCTCGCCCGTGAGTTTCACGTCACCCAGTCCGTTCAGCGCGGTGCGCAGCGTCACGGTGCGGCCGGCGGTGTTGAGCGTGAAGCCGTCCGGCGAGCCGCCGCGCCACGTCCCGAAGAGCGTCGGGTTCCAGTAGGGGATGGAGAAGTCCTCCACCGCGTTCAGCGTGCCCCCCGAGAGGATCACGTTCGCCTCGCTGTTGTCCTCGCGCCCGCGCGACTCGAATCCCCACGCGCCGAGGTTCAGCGTTCCTCCCGACATGACGAACCGGAAGGTGTTGGTCCCGCCGATACACAGGCCGCCTCCCGAAACGCCCGCGCCTTTCGCGCGGAATGCCTGGAAGTAGAACCCCTTGGCGTTGACCGTGCCGTTCTTCAGGAAGAAGCGGCTCTGCGGCCCGCGGAATCCGATGCCGATCCCGATGCCGTCCGCGTTCAGCGTCCCGCCATCGACGGTGATCCACTCGTTCGCGTTCGTCGTCCCATAACACTTCGGAATCGTAACTTGATCCCAGTGGTAACCCGCACAGACGCGGTTGGTGGCGTTCACCACCGAACCGTCCAACAGCTCGATCGCGCCGTAGTTCGGCCACATGTTGTATCCTGTGAGTACATACGCCGCAGTTACCGTCGTACCATCCCCAAGACGGGCGATGGAGTGGTTGCCCGCTTCTCGCGGTCCCAATCGTCCAGCACTGAACGCCTCCGTCACGTTGATGGTGGAGTTCGTGATCAGCACGACACGGCTGATGCTGTCGCTATAGGTTCCGAAATTGTGCTGACCGTTGACCGTGATACCACCGATCACGGTAAGGCTCATTGGCGCTCCTGCAAAGATGTTGTTTTTCTTCTGGACGTATTCGCCAGTTCTGCCATCAATGGTACCTTCTCCATTGGTTCGGAAGTAACCATGGAAACAAGAGGTGTCTGGATAAAAGACTGCTTGGCCGGCAGCGCTATTGTTACCTTTGAGTGTGACGATACCGTCCAGCCCGCCGTGAAAGAACGTCGTGTTGCCTTTGGCAGCTCCGGAGGTGTTGCCGTGAACTTTGGTGTAGAAGTGCAGTTGTGCGCCGGTGTTGGCAACATCCCCTGTAACTGCCCCGTAGAAATTAACGGTACCGTCCGAACATGACAAGGCAGCGCCGTCGGAAACAGTGAGTGCCCCGTCAAAATATCCGGTGCCACTTCCGCTGCGAATGTTGTTGTTCGAGCCAGTGACAACGATGGGATACTGGAAATGGTAATTCTGTCCCCAGGTACAAATTTTGCCGCCATCAATGAGATTCAGCACTCCGTCTGAGAGCGTGAAGGCCACGTCGTTTCCGAAAAGCAACTCGGCGCCCGCCGTGACGGTGATCGACTTTACGTTGACCGTGCAGTTCCAGAGTCCCTTGTAGCGGGCACGAGTCGGACCCGCATCCGCGACGGTCAGCACGTAATCGCCAGAGACGGAGGCGTGTGTGGCGCGGGTTCCGTAGGCGACGTTGTTGTCATCGATAAGCGGGATGACATCGACCCGGTTTGAGCCGCCGATCGTCGCGTCTGCCAACAGCACAAGGTCGCCGATCGTCTTCGTGTTCCCTGGGTTTTTGTTCGCACTGTTGATGATCGCACCGCCCGTGCCGGGCGCACCCGTTCCCGCAATGCGGATCAATTTGTCGTGCGTGACTTGACTACGCGGGTAGTCAACGACTGTAGTGGTGTCAAAATAGTTCACGTCGAACGTGCCGCCCGCGTTTACGGTGATCGGCGCGGTGTCGGCGGCGGAACCAAGCGCACTGCCGGTCAACGAGGAGCCGACCTTGAAGACGCCGGCGTTGATGACGATCGGCTGCGCGTCGAGTCCGCCCGTCGCGTCGAAGACGAGCCTGCCCGTGCCGTCGCCACCCAGCGTGAGGGTTCCGCTGCCGCCGATTTTCTGCTGGCCGCCCAGCGTCAACTCCGCGCCCGAAGCGAGCGTCACCGTGATGTCGCCGACTGTCAGGTTTGCGATGTCGTTCGACGCGATGCCGCCGACGGTGAACTCCAGCGTGTCGGTGGCAGTTGCCGCCGTCGGCGCAACATTGCCGTCCCAGTTGCCAGCCGTGGAGAACAGGCAGTCGCCCGCACCGCCCGTCCACGTGTATGTGGTTGCCGACGCAATACTAGCGAGAACCACGAAAGTAGCCCAAAACAAATGCACTCTATTCATGCTTAACATCCCTCTCAAGATTCGTCCGCCCAAGGGCAGACGACAGTAGCCTCTAAATGGCGATATTCTACCCGCCAATAGTAATTTTTGTCTAGACTAAAATTTCTGTCGTGCGTGACACGGACGCATCTGCGTAATTCACCCATTCCGTACGCACAAGAGGATTTTGGAAACAACATGAACAACCTCAATACAACAACTGAAAGAGGAACGTGGACCAACCGGTCTGTACATCGCCTCTCCTTTGCCTGTAACTTCGCTTCGCAAACGGTTCGGTAGTTAGGTGGTCAGATTGAACCGTTCACGCATGGCATTGGGGAGGGGCAACGTCCCCGTTGCCTTTATGGGATCGACTATTAGGCGCAGGAGCGTCCATGAGGATAACTTTGGAAACTACCGCCTCTCGTCACTCGTCACTCGTTACTACTTCGCGCAGCGAAGTTGTTGTTTCTGTTGTTTTCATTTTCAAAAGACAACGGTGAAATACGCAGATGCGCCCCCATGGTACGGGCGATTGGCCGTTCTGTTCGCAGGCTTACCATGCCTACGCCTCCGCGTGAAATTTCTTTTGGTGTGGCGTGTTTTTGATTGATGGGATACGGTGGAAAACCGTATAATAGATGCCGTTTACGGTAATTTGAAAGGAGATGCGTATGTCGTCTAATCAAGTTTGGGGAATGGTCTTGTGTTCGCTGGTCGCGGGATGGTGCGCGGCGGATACTCCGGATTGGGAAAATCCGTCCGTATTTCGCGTCGGGGTTGAGAAACAGGTTGCCACACGGTATCTCTTCGATTCGGTCGATGCCGCGAAGAACGCCGTCGCGCGGGAAGACTCCCCGTTCTTCCGTTCTCTTGACGGGCAGTGGAAATTCCACTGGGCACCTACGCCAGATGGGCGCGCGCAGGGATTTGAGCGTCCTGACTATTCTGTGGACGATTGGAAGGAGGTGCCCGTTCCCAGCTGTTCCGAGGTACTCGGTTACGGGACACCGCTCTACAAGAACATCGGTTACTTTTTCAAGGTGGATCCACCGCGCGTGATGGGTGAGCCGCCCAAGGAGTTCACCACGTACCGGGAACGGAATGCGGTCAGTTCCTACCGCCGGACATTCACGGTGCCGAAAGAGTGGGCGTGGCGTGATGTCTTCCTCCGTTTTGAGGGATTCGGTTCCGCGATGTACGTGTGGGTCAACGGGAAACAGATCGGATATGCGCAGGACGGTCGGCAAGGAGCGACGTTCGAGATCACGGAGGCATTGCGGGAAGGCGAGAACACGCTTGCCGTACAGGTCTATCGGTTGAGCGACGGCTCGTATCTCGAAGACCAGGATTTCTGGCGGCTCTCCGGAATCTTCCGTCCGGTCTTCCTCTTTAGCGAGCCGAAGAAACGGATTGCCGATTTCTTCGTGAAGACCACGACGAAAGCGGCGGGCGACTATGCGGGCGAGTGGGAACTCTCCGCCGAAGTCGAGTTGAACACCGCCGTCAAAGGTTATTCGCTACAGGCGACACTGTGGCCCTATCCTGAGCGCACGTTCGATTCGGGGAAGAACCGGTTCGTTCGCGGTGTCGGCGGGTTCTGGAAAGATGTGAAATCTTTCTTCGGAAAGAACGAGGGACCGCTTGCGGTGTCGGCGTTCTCCCTGACGGGACAGAAGGTCACGTTGCGTATTCCCGTCAAGAGTCCTGCCCTGTGGTCGGCGGAGCAGCCCAATCTGTATGTGCTTGTCTTGACGTTGCGTGATGAGAACGGACGTGAGGTGGAGTCGATTCCGCAGACGGTTGGATTCCGTCAGGTCGAACGGAAGAACAGTCAGATTCTCGTCAATGGACAACCCGTCCTCTTCAAGGGCGTGAACAGGCACGAGATGGATCCCGACCACGGTTACGCCGTTCCGTTGTGGCGGATGATTCAAGACGTTTTGATCATGAAGCAGAATAATATCAACGCGGTTCGAACCTGCCACTATCCGGACGATCCGCGCTGGTATGACATCTGCGATTTCTATGGAATTTATGTGTTGGATGAGGCGAATGTCGAGACGCACGGTCTGGCGGGAAAAGAGAACAATCCGATCGCTCTGCCCGCGTATCGTCCCGCCTTGATGGATCGCGAGTCCGGCATGGTACAGCGTGACAAGAACCATCCTTCGATTGTGATCTGGTCGATCGGGAACGAGAATTTCGCGAAGACCGATTTCTTCCAGCAGGCGTATGACTTGATTCATCGGCTCGATGCCACGCGCCCAGTTATGACGCAGGAACAGAACGGGCCGACCGATCTTTTCAACCAGATGTACACGCCGGTCTCCCGCGTGATCGAGTACGGCAAACGCACCGACACGAAAGTACCGTTGATCCTGTGCGAGTACTCCCACGCGATGGGGAACTCCAGCGGGAACCTCTCCGATTACTGGGATGCGTTCTACCGTTATCCGAACCTGCAAGGCGGATTCATCTGGGATTATGTGGACCAGGCACTCCGCAAGCCGATTCCTACCTCGCAACAGGTGAAGAATGGACCGAAGTCTTTCTGGGCATACGGCGGCGACTACGGCGACAAGCCGAACGACGACAACTTCAACTGCAACGGTCTGATTCAGGCGGATCGTCGTCTCTCCCCGCAGGTGCCGGAGGTGAAGTACTGCTACCAGAACGTTTCGGTTCGTCCGCTCGATGCGGCTCAGGGGAAGTTCATCGTCAAGAACCGCGCCTTCTTCACTTCTTTGGACGAATACGAGGTGTGCTGGACATACTCCGAAGACGGCGAGGAGCTGCAACACGGTTCCTTGGGGCGGCTTTCCGTTCCGCCGCAAGGCGAGTTGGTCGTCGCGATTCCGTTGGACTTCACACGGAAGACGGAACGTCCGGCGCGGGTCGCGACATGGGACTTCTCGTTCCGCACAGCGGAGGAGACGCGTTGGGCGAAGAAGGGATGGTTGATCGCCTCCGATCAGGTCGCGGTGGTACAGGAAGTGCCGGAGACCGTTGTGCAGGGAGCGAACGATGGCGTGCTCTCGCTGGAGGAGACGGAGGATGCATGGCTCGTCAAGGGTACATCGTTCGCCGCGCAAGTCAGCAAGAAGTCGGCGGCACTGCTCTCGTGGCGTGTGCAGAATCGCGAACTGATTGTCGCGCCGCTCGAACCGCTCTTCTGGCGTGCGCCGACGGACAATGATCGAGGCAACGGAATGGTGAAACGTCACGGATGCTGGAAAGACGCGGCGGCGAAACGGATTGTCGATTCGGTGAAGGCGTTGCCGCAGGAAGACGGCTCGTTCGCCATAGTCGCCGCAGTCCGTTATCCCGAAGCGCAGCAGAGCGAGGGGACGATCACCTACGCTTTCTCGCCGGCGGGAACGATTCGGGTCACGATGGAGCTGACGCCGAAGGGAGAGAAGTTGCCGTCGATTCCGCGTGTGGGAATGCAGATGCAGGTTCCGCAGAACTATCATCGCGTCAGCTGGTTCGGGCGCGGACCGCAGGAAAATCACAGCGACCGTCGTGCGGCCGCGTTTTACGGAAAATACCGGCTCGATGCGGACGAGTTCTTCTTCCCGTATGTCGAGCCGCAAGAGAGCGGGAACCGCACGGATGCCTATTGGCTGACGATGACTGATCTGCTGGGACGCGGTATCCGCGTGCGCGGTTCCCCAACGCTGGATTTCGGAATCGCGCCGTACACGTTGGAGGAACTCTCGACGAAAAAGCATCCGTACGAGTTGACGCCGTGCGGCAACTGGGTATTGCATCTCGACTGTGGACAGATGGGACTAGCCGGCGAAAACAGTTGGGGGGCGCGTCCGTGGGACAACCACCAGCTCCATGCAGACAAGGTGTATCGGCTCACCTTCCAGCTGGAAGGTGTCGCAAAGTTGATTCGATAATGGGAAGGACAGGTTGTGATGAATCGAAAAGCTATGTTGGTGGGTTGGTCTTTGGCGGCGGTTTTCGCCTTGCGGGTAGGTGCAGCGGATCTTTCCGCCATTCGTGCGGTTGATCCACGCAATCTCGCGAACGGATACCGTATCCCATCCGAGAACTACACGGATCAGCCGTATGTCGTGGTCACGACGAACGGAAACTGGGTGTGCGTAATGACGACCGGCGCGGGAATCGAAGGTCAGCGAGGACAGCATGTGGTTTCCTGCGTCAGCACGAACCAAGGTAAGTCGTGGTCGGAGCCGATCGATATCGAATCCGCCAATGGACCGGAGGCATCATGGGCGACGCCCTTCGTAACTCCATACGGGCGTATTTACGTGTTCTACGTGTGGAACGGTGACGAGATCGTCACCTTGCCGAATTCGGATCGGCGTGTGCGGTCGGACACGCACGGCTGGTACGTGTTCCGTTATTCGGACGATGGTGGACTTACCTGGTCGGCGCAACGTCACCGCGTGCCGATCCGCACCACCTCTGTGGATCGGCGCAATCCGTGGCGCGGCGAGGTCATGCATTTCTGGAGCATCGACAAGCCAGTCGTCCAGAACGGGAAGATGTATCTCGCCTTCACGAAGCTCGGACGCTATTTCATGCAGGACGGGGAGGGATGGATCATCGAGTCGAACAACATCCTGACTGAACGCGATGTCGATAAGATCGCTTTCCGCATTCTGCCGGAAGGAGACAGCGGCGTGAAGAATCCTGCGTTTGGCAGCATTCAGGAAGAGTTCAACGTCGTTCCCCTCGGTACCAATGCACTGTTCTTGGTCAACCGGCTGGCGAGCGGAACGCCCGCACAGAGTATCAGTACGGATGGCGGCGTCTCCTGGACGGCACCAGAGCGCATGACGTACTCGACGGATGGCCGCACGTTCAAAACCCCGCGTGCCTGTCCGCGTGTCTTCCAGACCAGTTCCGGTAAGTATCTGTTCTGGTATCACAACAACAGCGGTAAGATGTGGTCGGGGCGTAATCCCGCATTCCTCTCCGGCGGCGTATTGGAAGACAACGGCTTCATTCGCTGGTCGGAACCGGAACTTGTTCTCTTCGATCCCAACCCCGCCATCCGGATGAGCTATCCCGACCTCATCGAACAGGACGGGCAGTTCTGGATTACCGAGACGCAGAAGACGACGGCTCGCGTGCATTCGTTGGATCGCGGACTGTTGAACGGGATGTGGCATCAGTTCACGAACAAAGCGGTCGCGCAGAACGGGCTGGTGCTGGAATACCGTCCCGGTACGATTGAGAACCCGACCGTTCCGTTCTCGTTTGGAGATCTGGCGAAGGGCGGGTTGAGCGTCGAGCTTCAGTTCGAGCTGGAAGGCGCGACGCCCGGACAGACACTTTTCTCCACGGTGGATAAGAGCGGGAAAGGCGTCTCCGTAACCACGGCATCCGTCGGTGGTGAGACTGTGCTGGCAATTCGTCTGTGCGATGGGATTCGAGCCGTGACATGGGAATCCGATTTGGGCGCGTTCCGCGATTTTGTCGGGAAGCATCATGTCGTGTTCATCGCGGACTTCTCCGCGCAGGTGATTTCCGTGATAGCCGACGGCATCTTCTGCGACGGCGGCACGAACCGTCCGCAGGGATGGGGCCGTCTCCCGAAAGAAATGGAAGACCTGAAGGGGGCGTTGCAGGCGAAGGTCGCTGTACCCGTGCGCGTCTTGCGGCTCTATGACCGCGCAATCCGCACGAGCGAGGCGGTAGGCAATTTCCGTTCTTTGGCTGAGTAGCCGGAGGACGGTTCAACAGACCGAGCCGAAAACAGGCACGGTGAAACGAGGAGTAGGTAACATGGCATCCAAACCCAAGAAAAAGTCAATCGTCGGTACCCAGACCGAGAAGAACGTGCTGACCGCCTTTGCGGGCGAGTCCTGCGCACGCAACCGTTACACCTTTTTCGCCTCCCAGGCGAAGAAGGACGGATTCGTCCAGATCCAGGAGATCTTCGAGGAAACCGCTAACCAGGAGAAGGAACACGCCAAGCGCCTGTTCAAGTTCCTAGAGGGTGGCGAAGTGACGATCTCCATCGGTCTTCCCGCAGGAAAGATCGGAACGACGGTCGAGAACCTAGAGGCGTCCGCTTGCGGCGAAGAGCACGAGTGGCAGAAGATGTATCCGGAATTCGCGGCGACTGCAGCTGCCGAGGGATTCCAGGAAATCGCGGAAGTAATGCGCAACATCGCAGTTGCGGAGAAGTTCCACGGGCAGCGTTTCCGCAAGCTCGCGGACAACATCCGCAGCGGTCAAGTCTTCCAGCGTGCGGCCAAGACCACGGTCTGGCGTTGCAAGAACTGCGGCTTCATTTACATCGGCACCACGCCGCCGAAGGAATGCCCGGCTTGCGCTCACCCGACCGCTTACTTCGAACTGGTCAAGAAGAACTACTAGCGCGGATGCGCGGGGCGACGGTGCCCGCCATGCGGAGCTGCCGCCTCGCGCACAGAACATATAGAATCCGGTTTATTTAGGGAGAGAAGAGGGATGTTTACAGGAATGTTTTCGCGACGGATTGTTTTTGCGATATTGCTTTTGGGGAGAGTCTTCTCGACGGACGCGAGTACGCTTGACGGAATTGTTCGGCGGACACCGCTGACGAATTCGCGATACATATTCGAGACCACCGGAAAGGGTACGGTGGCATTTCTCGGCGGTTCGATCACCGAAATGCCGGGATGGCGCGTTCAGGTGATTGACGAATTGCGTCGGCGTTTTCCGAAAACGGAGTTTACCTTCACGAGTGCGGGTATTTCCTCTACCTGTTCCGATACGGGCGCATACCGCTTTCGCGAGGATGTCTTGGACAAGGGGGTTCCCGATTTGCTCTTCGTCGAGTACGCCGTCAATGATTCCGGGGACGGTTATTATCTTCGCGGACGCCACGATCCTGCGACCTACAACACGCACTCCTTGCGCGGTGTAGAAGGAATCCTGCGTCAGGCGAGACGGGCAAACCCGAAAATGGATTTGGTTATGACATTCTTTGTCGCAGGCGGACAGTTGGCGGAACTGCGTCAGGGAAAGATTCCAACCGCGTATGCTTGTCACGGGAAGATCGCCGAACACTACGGTGTTACAACCGTCTCCATCGGCGAGGCACTTGCCGTAGCAGAGAAATCCGGTACCTTCGACTGGAAACGTTACGGTGCGGACTGCCATCCACACCGCGAAGGATGCGTGTTTATCACGAACCTCTACCGTTCGCTGTTCGACACGGAATGGACGGGCGGTTTACCGAACGGGAGTGTCGCCTATCCGTTGCCCGCTTCAATCGATCCATTGTCGTATGCGAATGCACGTTTTCTGCCGTTCTCCGAAATCCTTTTGGGCGATGGTTGGCAGGTGTTGCAACCCGATTGGAAAGCGATTCCTGGAAACAATCGTGCCAACTACTGTAAGGGGAAAATCCTCACCTCCGAAAAACCTGGTGCAGTTTGCTCGTTCACCTTCACGGGAACAGCTGTTGGAGCGTGGGTACTGGCAGGACCGGATTCCGGCAGTGTCGAAGTCTCTATCGACGATCAGCCGTTTCAACACTTCGAGCTTTTCTCTCCTTACTCCAAAGGTGCACGGGGATTACACTACCCGTTTGTCGAGACCTTCGCCGATGGGCTTCCAGCGGGGACGCATACCGTTCGGTTGCGGGTAGGGGAGTCGGCTAATTCCGCATCGATTGGTCATGCCGTACGACTCTTCCGTATTTGCGTCAACTGATCCCGAATTCTTCATTTGACAACTTGAATCCAAAATTGAGAGATTCGCCACTGCTGAACCGTATCATCACTGTTACTCGTCTCTACTCCCTATTCCCTGCTGGCTATTCCCTATTACTTTCTTCTCCTCCCTTGATTTTTTCAAAATTTCCGCTTGAAAGAATGCACGGAAAAGTATATACTAACTCCGTTTTTTTCACCTGCAATTGGTGAACCGCTATGGAGAGATGGCCGAGTGGCTGAAGGCAGTGGTTTGCTAAACCGCCGTATGGACTAATCTCTGTACCGAGGGTTCGAATCCCTCTCTCTCCGCCATCTTTTTTCCTCCTTTAACCCTAACTTCGCATAGCCAAGTTATAGGCAAGCGCCCCGCCCGCGGTGCGCGGGAACGTTCATGTGGATAACTTTCGTTTCGACGATGATGGTGTCGTCGTTACGCGGTGGACGCGACGGAGCGCGTCCCTCCCCATCCGTCACTGCAACCTCTGGTTG
>JAFYDR010000062.1 GCA_017544725.1 Kiritimatiellia bacterium | reverse complement strand
CCCGCCCGCGCCTCGCGCGGGAATATTCATGGGAAATAACTTTCGAAAAGCCCCGAGGGGGCGAAGGTACACAGACGGGGCAAGCGTAGTGTCGCCCCCGAAATCAAGCAAAGGCCAGTTAGCCCTGAAAGGGCGACAGAAGGCGGTATGGCATGACGAGCTGCGGTAGATTGTTCTGCCGCCCCTTCAGGACTTTCGTCACCATGCCATCGCAAACCGTGTCGGTTTCGACGAGGAGGGCATCAGGCGGCTTCGCCACCGGCCAGTTAAGTGGCCAAGTGCCCTTCGGACTAAGTCACTTCGGGGAGAAGCACTTAAAATGAAATGGTTAAATCGCAGTCTTCGATTGCTTTAAATCGGCTTCGCCCTTTAAATGGATCGTGCCGTCAATTTCAAGCCGTGTAGCGGCGATTTAACCATTTCATTCGTTACTTCGGGGCGAAGCCCACATAATTCCATCTCTCGTCACTCGTCATTAGCGGATTTGCCGTCACCTTGATTCTTCATTTTTCAGTGCCGCCGCAAGGCGGCACTTCATTCTTCATTCCGAACGAAGTGAGGCGGCTCAGTGTGATGAAGTGGCGGTGTCGGAACTCGAAACCCAAGAACTGGTCTCGAACAGCCGAAGAACCAGTAACTGACAGTTACTCGCGGCTCATCTTGTAAGCGTCCATCAGGGTCTGGTACTTCACCAGGATGTCGGGAATTTCCCAAGCGGGCATAGATTTCGGATCTTTAATGAACCCGATGTACTTTGCCATCACCTGCGCGAAATGCTGTTCGTGCCCGTTGTGGTATTTGGCCGGCACGTTGATACGGAATCCGGTCTCGAACGGCTCGTAGCTAACACCCGGCCAAGTCGCCTGAAGTTTGGCAATCGCGTTCTTGAGTGCCGCCCCCACCGTCTCGCGCGTCACGCCCGCAACGTTCCTACGCGGTTCGACGTAGAGGACTGGCTTGAAGCCCTCGGCCTGTCCCTGCTCGATCACGAGCGAGCATTTCGTTCCGCGCATCAGCGAGTAGTGCGTATCGCCGCTACCCGCCTCCGGCTCGAAGTTCCACAACACGGAGACTTTCGCGAAAACGCCTTTCAGGTTCCAGGTGTACTCGCCGTTCGCCATGCACGGGAGGTTGCCATCTTTATCCAGCTTGGATTTCAGGTAGGACGGCCAGGCTTTCGCGGAGGTATTCTTCTGGTACTGTGCGAAAGTGATGTCCGTCGGCCACACGCGAGCGGAAAGAACCTTCGCATCGCCGGGTTGCAACGTGACACCCGGCCAAACCTCCCACTGCACGAGGTCAGTCAGGTGCGTCGTCACGTCAACAATCGCCTCGCCCTGCTGATCGGTGTCGTAGTACCATTCGGGACGCTGCAACGGCACACCGTTTACCAACTTGCAGAAATGGTGGACGCTTTCCTTTGTCACTGCCGGATCATTCTGCGTTCCCGTTTCCTGCTTGCCGTAGAGTTCGGGGTCACGTGCCAGCTCACGCTGGAGCATAGTCGTGATTTCATAACGTTCCGTCATGATGTCGTAGAGCACCACGCCCTTTTCCTTTGCTACGCGATACGCCTCGCGCAACAGCTCCAGATCTTTCGGCGTTATCGCCATCGGCTTGTCCGCCAGCACGTTGAATCCAGCCTTAACGCTAGCGAGAATATACTCGGTCTTGCGCGAGTTGTTTCCCGCAAGCACCACGACGTTCCCCTTGCGTTCCGCAATCATCCGCTGTAAAAAATCTTTGCCCGTGTAAACCTCTTCTTTCCACGATGTCGGCTCCTTCTCCCGCGTGTTGAACTCCTGAATCCGCTTCAGATGAGCCTGCAGATCGAACCCGTTCTCCGGCGCATAGACATGAACGACAGGTGAGATGTCCGCATTCGCGAACTTCTGCACCAACGCCGCATGGAAGTGCCCCGGATCCAGCGTGATCAGCCGCACGGCATACTTCCCATCCGCCGCCTCCGCCGCGTTTTTCTTTTCAGGTGAACAGCAGCATCCCGCCAACAACAGCGCGGAAGCCGCAACAGCAAACATTTCCGTGTACATTCTGTTTCCTCCTTCAAGTGACAACAACGCTTTCATTCTACCAAATCCAGCCCCACGCTGACAAGTCAGACGTGAGGATTCATTCGTGGACGGGGCAGATACGCCCAACGAAATGGACAACCGATAGCAATCGATCGTATGCGAATGAAACGCCAGCGATTACGGCGTTATCCGTTGATGGGACGGATGATGATGGCAATGGGATCGGCGGGACAGGCACTTTCGCAAGCACCGCAACCACGGCACTTGTCAGCGTCAATCACGGGGACCATCACGCCGTCCTGCGGCTTTTCGATTACCGCCTGGTAAGGGCAGTACTCTTGACAAACGACGCAGTATTCTTTCTTCGCCCAAGCAACGCACTTGTCGCGATAGACAACCGCACGTCCCATCGGCGTCTCGTGCTTCTGTTCCACGGTGATCGGACGCAGTGCGCCGGTTGGACAAACCTCCGTACACGCCTTGCAATCCTGGAAACAGTACTGCTCCTGCTGCGGCGCGAGGTGGCGGTAACGAACGACGGGGGTGAAAAGGCCGTCTAGTCCGGTCATACCAAGATCCGGCTGGATCAATTCGTAGGGACAAGCACGCATACAGTTGCCGCAACGAGCGCATACGCCGTTAAAATTCGCCTTCACCGCACCGGGCGGACGAATCGCCTCTGTGGACTTCTTTCCCGTCAGTTGTCGTCCTCCGACGGCGGCAACACCGCCCGCCGCAGCACCGAGGAAGAGGCGACGGTTCAACGCGGGGAAGCGCCCTTCGCCAGTTGCCGCCTCACGCTTTGCGGGATGGAAGAGCTGATACACCAACGCTTGCAAACCACCGAGCGGGCAGAGGCGGTGACACCAGATGTTCGGGACGATCAGACTGAGCAGCAAGATCGCAACAAAAGCGATGGCTGTTCCCGCGTTGATCCAAACCAGCGGTTCGCGCCAAGCGGCGAAGAAACCGTTGAAAATGCATAGCGGATCTAGCCAGATGAAGATGGGGTATCCGATGACAGCGGAGAACAGCAACGCGCCCGCCAGCACCTGATTCAGGACGGGAATGGCGCGAATCCAGCCCTTCTTGGGATTGAGGCGGCTTGCCATTTCCGCCGCAAATCCCATCGGGCAGAGATGCCAGCAGAACCAGCGATTCTTGAAGATCGCCAGCACCAGGAGCGGAATTCCCAACAGAATCAGCCAACCTGCCGCCCGACGCGAGGCAATCGCGCCGAAGAAGCTCAGAATCGGACTGAGGCGCGGTAACGCGAGTGTCCACTTCTGTGCGATTTCCGGCAGACCCCATCCGATTACCAGATAGCCGCAAGCCAAGAAAACCACAAGCCGTATGAGATTCTTTTTTGTCATCAAGAACTCCTTTGCAATGATACGAGGGAGTATCCCCGAATCCTCCAAGGCTAACACCGCTTTTCAGCGTAACAGCTTTTCCCACTGCCTACTTCCTGCTGCCTACTTCCTTCTTCTCAGCTTTTCGGCAAGCACGAAACGCTAGCATTCGATCCGTTCGATCTTCACCTTCGAGAGGTCGCCACAGCCGACGCCCATCTCGTGCGCGATCTTGATGTAGCCGATGTCGAACGGCGTTTTCACCGCCTTGACCTTGTCCACGAAAAGCGTCGCCGCGTATGCGTCCGCCGCCACGGGATCGAGGCTGAGAATCAGTTCGTTCGGATAGGCGAGGTCACCGGGCCCCTGCGGACCGCGGTTCAACATCGTACGCGAGGCGTCGATAATCGTCAGTGTCGGTTTCAGGAAGGTCGCGAAATCCGCAATGCACTGATGCAGTCCGTCGCGATGCCAACTGCGGCGTGAAGCGTTGGAGATGGCCCCCATCCAGTTTTTCATCGAGAGCGAGAGCGTAGCACCGCCGTGGTGCTTCGCCACCGGCATGTTGATGAGGCAGTCTGCATCCAACAGCTCGTTCGTGATCTCAGCGGACTTGCAGATTTTCCCTTTCGGGATTTCCGTCTTGCGATATCCCTTCTTGTGGTCGGGACGGAAGAGCTTCGCGGAGGTTCCCTCGATCGCCTTCAGCGCACCGCTCTGCGGGAACGCCTTACCCTCGGGAGAACAAGGGTTTTCGGGGATATCGATCTTTGAAGCACCCGCCTTCTCCGCTTGCAACACGCACTCACGAATCAGTTCCGGTGCCGTATTCGCGCCCTGTTCAGGCGTGGAGTACCAAGCCACGTTCGGTTTGATGGCGACCTTCATCCCTTTCTTGAAGAACTGTCCCCAGCCACCGAGTTTCTCGATGCCGAGGTTGAGCATCTTCACCAGATCCTTGCCGTGTACCACAACCACGACAGGGGTCTTCTCTTCCGCCGCCAGCGACGGAAGCGTGGTCGCCGCAGCAGCTGAAGCTGCCGCCACTTTCAAAAAATCACGTCTCTGCACATTCATCTCTTTCTCCTTGTCTTATTGAACTATTCCTCACCCGTAGATTGGACCGTAATTCTGGCAAGCGCGGTAATCCGCGCCGATTGGATCGTCCGCACCGAAGAGTCCCCAGACGTGCGGACGGAAAACCTGTTCCTCGGGCACGTTGGAGAGCGCGACGGGAATCCGCAGCATCGAGGCGAGGGTGATCATATCCGCACCGATGTGCCCATAACTGATGGCACCGTGGTTGGCCGACCAGGCGTTCATCACACTGTACACGTCCTTGCAGGTGCCTGTCGCCGTCAAGCGCGGCACAAACCAAGTGCAAGGCCATTCCGGATTCGTGCGCTCCATCAACGTGTGGTGCACGTCATCCGGCAACGAGGTGGACCAGCCTTCGACGATCTGGAGAATCGGACCAAGCCCCTTTACGCGACTGATACGCGTCATGGTCATGGGCATCCCGCCCTCCGACACGAAACCGGCGGAGAAGCCGCCACCTCGGAAGTATTCCACGCCCGCCGCGTTCCACGGCGTCGCCTTCAGGCAGGCCTCTACGTCCTTCTTCGTCAATTCCCAGTACGGTTTGATCGCGGGTTTTCCGTTGAGGCGTTGCTTGCCGCAGGCATCCATACAACATGCACCGGAGTTGAGCAGATGGATGAACCCGTTCTTGTTCAGACCAGTCATCTTCTTGCCCGTTACACGCTTGACGGCATCCGGCGACCAGTAGGTACGCACGTCCGCGAACAACTGCGGCAGGTTGGTCAACAGGTTCATCAGCAACATGCAGGTTCCGTTTAGTGAATCGTTCTCTGTCGCCACGATGTACGGTGCGCGCGTTCCGTTCCAGTCGAACTGGCTATTCAGAACCGTCTCTAGAAAATCGCCGTTCGGTTTGAAGTCCGTCCACTGGCGCTGTCCTTGGAAGCCGCCCGCGATCGCGTTGCGTCCCACCGCTTCTTCGCCGAAGCCCATCTCGTCTAGCACCGGGTTGCCGACCATGCAGTCGCGCATGATCATCGCCATCTTTACGACGTACTCCCAGTCCGCGTCCTTTGCGGCACGGGACTTCTGGATTTCCTTGCGGTTCCAGTCCTTGCCTTCCTTGCACCACTTGCGCGTCCAAGCGATTGCCCGCTCGTATTCCGCCTTGTCGTAAATGCCCTCTTGGACACGACGGTCGATCTCCACCTCGTCCATGTTCTCGATGCGGATACCGAGGTAGTCCTGGAAGAAATCTGCATCGACGAAAGAACCTCCGATGCCCATCGCCGAAGAACCCATCGAAAGGTACGACTTGCCACGCATCAGCGCGACAGCCATTCCGGCGCGTGCAAAGCGGAGAATTTTCTCGCTCACGTCAGCGGGAATCGAGGTGTCCGTGCGATCCTGTACCTCATGTCCATAGATGCCGAATGCGGGGAAACCGCGTTGCGCGTAACCCGCTAGCATACAGGCGAGATATACCGCGCCCGGGCGTTCCGTGCCGTTGAATCCCCAAACTGCCTTCGGTGTGTGCGGAGCGGTATCCATCGTCTCCGTTCCATAACACCAGCAAGGCGTGACAGTCAGAGAGACACCCACGTTCTCGCGCTCGAACTGTTCCGCACACATCGCGGCTTCGGCGCAACCGCCGATGTTGCGGTCGGCAATCACGCACTGAACGGGCGTGCCATCGGGATACTTCAAGTTATCGGAAATCAGTTTGGCAGCGGACTCTGCCATCTTGCGAGTCTGCACCTCAAGGGATTCGCGTACACCGCGCCGACGACCGTCGATCACGGGGCGGATACCGATTTTCGGGAAACGGGAATTAGTCCAAATTGTCTGATTCATCTGTCACTCTCCTTGCTTGCCTGATTCACAGGCACGGCAAGATTATACCCAATTTCCATTTTCCGCGTCAATCCATTATTACAGACGACAAAACCGCGAGTGAAAAGGGAAGGCAGTGGGGAGTAGGCAAGAGGGAGTAGGCAATAGACAGTAGGGAACGGGCAGTAGGCAGGTGTAAAGCCACGGATGACGAGTTGTCAGAAAAGTTTGCGTGTCGCATGATGTTTGTCGCGTGTCGAAAGCATACCGCACCGCCAACTGAATAAGCGGAGAAGCCGAGAAGTAGGCAGTAGAAGGGGTATGTGCCGTTCTATGCGCGGGCATTCTTGCTCGCGTTTGCATAGCGGCACAAACTCTAGCTGTTCGGAATGAAGAATGAAAAATGACGAATGAAGAACTGTAGTATTCTCCTTCTTTCTCATTCTTCATTTTTATCTCTTCATTCTTGATTGCTAAGTTAACTTAGCCGCGAAGCGGCACTTAGTTTCGAAGGAACACTTAGCGCCGAACGAGCACTTAACCAAAGCGGCGTTTAGCCGCGAAGCGCCTCGGCGACGCCGCCCTTGAACTGGCGCGTCTTGCCGTCGAATGAGAGACCGACCGCCCAGACAGGCTTGCCCGCCGCACGGTACGGCGCGGTGTACTTCTTCCGCTGGATCTGCGACATGGCGACCTTCGGCGGCTTATTGACCTTCAGCTCGAAGATGTACGTGCCGCAGGGATGGTCCGCCACGATGTCCGTGCGCCCGCCCGCGTGCGACACCTCTTGCTCCACGCGGAACCCCTGCCCCTGCAGGAGGAACTTCAGGCAGCGGGCGTAGGAAAGCTCGTGCGGCTTCCCCTCCGTCGAACCGTAAACCGCACCGGCGTAGAGCGCGGCAAGCCCCTCGAAAAACTCCGGCCATTGCGCACGGCGGAGTTTCACACCGATCGACGCAGCCCAACGCACGTCCCTGTCCGCAACGAGTCCCGACATCAGCGCGGAAAGGTCTTGTCTCACCTCCTCGTCAGGAACGCCGAGGTCGAAATCCGTCCCGTCGAAATCTTTGATCGTGAGATATCCGGTCTGGTAAAGCATCCCCTCGACCGGGAACGAATGCAGATCGGAAACGTCCAGGTCTGACTTCGAAACCCCGGACAGCTTTTCGGGATCGACCGCCAGCATGTCGCCGCGCTTGAGCATGTTCATCAGGAACGACGCTTTGCCCGTCTCCGCCCAATAAAGCTCGAACCGCTTCCTCCGGTTCGCCATCGTGAGGTTGATGGACACGGGGTTGTAAACCTTCTCACCATCATCGAGCCAGAAGCGGTAGCCATTGTAGAGCCGCCGGATCTCCGCGCGGTACGCCTCCGCCGTCATCCCCATCACCTTGCGGTGCGCCTCCATGTGCTCGGAGAAGTAGCGGTCCAGCTCATCCTCCGTGTAGCCGAGCATCGAGGCGTAGTCGTCGTCGAACGAGATGTCAACGAGCGACGACAGCGCGGAGAACACCGAGAGCTTGGTGAACTTCGAGACGCCCGTGATCATCAGGAAGCGGATCTTCCCCGAGCGGTCCTTCATCTGCCCGTAGATGG
>JAFYDR010000061.1 GCA_017544725.1 Kiritimatiellia bacterium | reverse complement strand
CAAGTGATCTCTAGATCCAACACGGATTCCGGTTTCGGAACCAGGGTGTTCATCAACGTACCGACAGGAATGGAGGCATCCAGTTCCATAATTCCTGCGTGGTCGTCCGAGATTTTCAACTCGTCAGCCGCACACAACATTCCGCTGCTTTCAACACCGCGAAGTTTACGAGGGACGATCTTGAAGTCTCCACCAGGGATGTACGCGCCGAGCTTCGCGAACGGTGTCTTGAGACCGGCGCGAACATTGGGAGCACCACATACGACTTGAAACGTCGAGGTGCCGTCCGAGACTTGGCAGACATGCATGTGGTCACTGTCCGGATGAGGAACGCACGTCAACACTTCGCCAACCACGATCTGGTCGTCCAGCGTGGCGCCAGTGGTTTCGATACCTTCCACCTCTACGCCCGCACTGGTCAATTTGTCTGCCAATTCCTGGATTGACAAATCGCTCACATCCACATATTCGTTCAACCAACTGACCGGTAACTTCATAATCAACTCCTTAGTCCAAACCGAATGCGCCGTTGCGAGACACCGTGAACGGCGGAAAAAGGCAAATATTTTATCTTTCCTTTCTCTATTTGGCAATGCCAATATTTTTCACTTCTTTGGGCGGACGGTTGGCACCGCAATGACGAATTACGAAAGACGAATGAAGAGTGAAGAATGACGGGTGGAAAAGTCCCTTCTGTCCCGTTCGTCTCGTTCTTCCCTTCACCAACTAACCACCTTACTACGAGTGCCCCCCGCTTGTATCTCGGTTTGAATTCGTGCTTGTCAGGTCTTTTTTAGAGGGGTATAATAATACTTTCTGTGTTTGGGGCGGCAAGTCGCCGCGTTGAGGGATTGACGAGATGAAAAAAGAAATCGAATGGGAGAAGCTGGGGTTCGGCTTTTCCGACACGAATTGTCATATTCGTTATGTTTGGAAGAACGGTGCGTGGGATGCCGGTGAACTGGTGAAGGATCCGTACATCACGATGCACATCGGCGCATCCTGCCTTCATTACGGACAGGAGTGCTTTGAGGGACTGAAGGTCTTCTGCCAGAAAGACGGTAAGATTGTGGCGTTCCGTCCAGACGCGAACGGCGGACGCATGGTGCGCACGGCGATCCGCACGGTGATGCCGCCAGTGCCTGTCGAGATGTTTTTGGACGCGCTGAAGCGCGTGGTCGATGCGAACCGCGAATACGTTCCGCCGTATGGTACGGGTGGTTCGATGTACGTTCGTCCGTTGTTGATCGGTACGGGACCTCAGATCGGTGTCGCGCCCGCCAACGAGTACACGTTCCTGATGATGGTCATGCCTGTGGGCGCGTATTACAAGGGCGGACTGAAACCGGTTCGCGCTGTTATTCTCGATGACTGGGATCGCGCTGCACCGCATGGCATGGGCGATGTGAAAGTGGGCGGCAACTACGCGGCCTCTCTCTTTGCCCACGAGAAGGCGAAGCACGACGGTTGGCCGGTCGAGCTGTATTTGGATGCGAAGGAACACAAGTATGTGGAGGAGTTTTCCACCTCGAACTTCCTAGGCATCACGAAGTATGGAACGTATGTGACGCCGGACAGCCATTCTGTTTTGCCGTCCGTTACCAACGACTCCCTCCGCCAGGTCGCGCGGGATCTCGGTATCCCCGTCGAGATGCGAAAGATTCCGTACGAGGAAATCCGCGAGATGGCAGAAGTCGCCGCTCTAGGTACGGCCGTGGTGGTGACGCCCGTGTGGGAAATCACACGTGGTTCTGAAGTGATCAAGATCAGTGATCCCGACACCGTCGGGCCGACGCTCCAGAAGTTGTACGATACCGTTCGCGGCATCCAGTACGGCGAGTTGCCGGATACGCACGGATGGTGTTACGAGCTCTAGTTTTCCGTTCTTTCCCCGGTGTCCGACCGATGCCGGGGATTTTTCTTTTTCAGGAGATGCGATGAAACATTCAAGACGTGAATTCTGTCAGGACATGGTGGCGGCTTTCGCGGTTCCTCTCATGTCGCGTTGCGCCGTGGCGGAACCTATCGCCAACGCAACCAAGCCTCGCGCGGCGGTACAACTCTGGTCTGTCCACACATGTTGCGAACGGGATCTTCCGGGAACATTTCGTGCCTTGAAAGGATTCGGGTATGCAGGTGTCGAATTCGCCGGGTACTACGGAAGAAATGCAGGCGAGATGCGGCGGTTGCTCGGCGATCACGGACTCGTAGCCGCAGGAACGCACGTGAGTGATGCGGATTTGCGTCCCGACAAAATCAAGGCGGTGCTGGATTATCAGGCGGAGATTGGCAACCGGTACGTGGTTTGTCCTCACGCGGGGCTGAAAATCGTGACGAGAGACGGATTGAAGGAGATGGCAGAACTGCTGGCAAGGGCGGCGGAATCCGCCAAGCCCTATGGCATATCCGTCGGTTACCACAATTCGACGAAGGACTTCGTAACCAAGTACGACGGCAAGACTGCATGGGAATGTTTTTTCGAGACGACATCCCGCGAGGTGTTTGTCCAGTTCGACATCGGGAACTGTGTCGAGTTTGGTGGCGGGGAGCCGCTTCCGTGGTTGAAAAAATTCCCCGGTCGCGCATTGACTGTTCACTGCAAGGAAGATATGCGCGCATGCCCGACCGCTGTGTTGGGACGAGCAAAAGAGGGCAAGCAAGGCGTTCGTTGGGGCGAGACGTTGCCGTTCCTCGCAAAGGAGGGCGGCAGTCGCTGGTATATCGTGGAGTGCGAGGCAGATGCGTCGCGTCTAGATGCAGTCCGCGATAGCCTCGCGTTCCTGAAGCAGGGCGGCTGGATAAGCGGGGCGGATTCTCCGCCAGCGTGTTAAGCCAGTTAAGCTGAGAGGCTAAGAAGGCAATAGGGAGTAGGCAGTAAGGGGGGCGTTGGCATAGATGTTCGCTGGGTATGCGTGTCGCATGTCGTTTGTCGCGTGTCTTTCGAGTGCTATCGATAGCACTCGATTACTGTCGGAATCGACGACGGTTTGTCGTTCCGCACGGACAGGGCAATCCCACCCTCATCTGTGAAAAGCGGAAGTTTTGTATTTTCACGGATGGAAAACTTCGGTATAATGTAACTCGAGTTTGTTGATACAAGAGCAAGTGGTGTTGAGGTCTGCTATGACGATTGTTGAAATTGTTGAGAAGATGGGCGCCGAGATTCTGGTGAAGGGTGAGGAATCGGGGGCTCAGGTCAAGTTTGTCGTTTCTTCGGACTTGATGAGCGACGTGCTCGTTGTGGATGAGGAGAACATTTTGCTGTTGACCTCACTGGCGAGCGATCAGGTCCTGCGTACGGCACAGATTGTCGGCGCAGTGGGCGTGATTGTGGTCAATGGGAAACCGTTGCCGTCCTCGATGGTGAATGTCGCAAATGATTTGCGCATGACGTTGGCGACCACGAAACTCTCTCAATACCACGCCTGTATCGCCGTTTACGAAATCCTGAAACAATCATGAGCGAGACGACGAACGAAACCGGAAAAGATCCGATGCGGGCTGCATTCCCGCCTCCGGACGGCGTGCAGTATGAGGGACAGCCACTCGTCCTGCTGGAGTTGATCCAACGGCTCAAGGTGCGTGATGTGATGACGAAAGACCCGCCTTCCGTCGCGCCATCCGCGACGATGCGCGAGGTGCAGACCTTGATGCGTACCAAGAAAATCAGTGGAGTGCCCGTCGTCGAAAACGAGCGTTTTTACGGACTGGTTTCTTTGGACGACATCATTCGTGCCTTGGATGGCGGATACATTGACGAACCGTGCGCGGACCACATGACTACCAAACTGGTCGATCTGGAAGATGACATGCCTCTTTCTTTCGCGTTGCGATACTTCGACCGTTATCACTATGGACGGTTTCCCGTCATCAGTCGAGGACAGCGGCTCGTGGGAATCATCACCCAACGTGACATCAATCGAGCTCTTCTTGTAGAACTGACGAACGAACTGAATCGGCTGGAAAGTCAGACGACGACAAACGGAGAAGATCCTGCTTCTGGTCTTTACGTCTTGCGCGAATTCCCGATCTGCAAGTACGATTTCGAGAATGCGGGAAAGGCCGCGAACCAGATTAAGAAGGTGCTACAGGAAAAACAGTTCCCGTCCAAGGTTATCAGACGCATTGCGGTTGCCGCCTACGAGTTGGAGATCAATCTCTGCGTACATTCGGACGGCGGTGTCCTCTCGTGGAAGATCGTGAACGGAAAATCGGAAATCGTCTCCCGCGACGCGGGACCCGGTATCGAGGATGTGGAGTGGGCATGCCGTGACGGTACCTCCACCGCCAGCGAATGGATCCGCTCCTTGGGCTTTGGCGCCGGTATGGGACTCGCCAACGTAAAACGCGTGTCGGATGAGTTTGAGATCTCATCCAAGAAGGGGACTGGCACCATCATTAAATCGACGATCGCGCTTTCCCAATCGTAGGCGGGGCACTTCGCGCCAGCTGGTTAAGCAGGGCGCTTCGCGCCAGCCGGTTAAGCGGTTAAGCTGAGAGGCTGAGAAGTAAGCCGCCGAAGGCGGCAATGAAAAATGAAAAGAGAATGATGAAGAATGAAAGCGGCATGTCGCGTGTCGTTTGTCGCATGTCATCGGTAGCTGTCGATTACGGTAACCGCGTAGCGGCGACACCGATCTCCGACGGCGGCGGTAAACCTCCTGCTGATTAGTAACAGGACATACGGGACGATTGGGACGAACGAGACACTCTCAATTCTTCACTCTTCATTTTTCACTTCACTT
>JAFYDR010000060.1 GCA_017544725.1 Kiritimatiellia bacterium | reverse complement strand
CGCAGTCTTCGACTACTTTCAATCGGGCATCGTTTTCACCCCTGTCAGTACGGCGTTTCCCGCTTCCTCCGCGCCTCTGCGATTCTGCGTGAGACTTCAAACGAGGAATCTAGGCTGAACCAGACGGGGATGAGTGAAACGTAACCCCCGGTAACGCCACCCCATACGAAATAACCGCCTAGCGGCAACACAACGTTCGATGACAAGAGCGTTGTGGCGACGGCTTCGCCATCTTATCGAACGACACGTGACATGGCACACGAGATATGCACCATCTCGTCACTCGTCATTCGTCACTGGCGGCCATGCCGCCCTGTGTCGCCGCTACGCGACTTGCTGGATTGCGATCCATAATGCGGGAGTTACACCCCCGCCTGTGCCTGTGCCGCCCCTACGGGGCTACGCGCGTTCCATTTAAAGGGCGAAGCCCGATTTAAAGCAGTCGAAGACTGCGATTTAACCTTTTCATTGGCGGCTCTGCCGCCCTTCATTCGGCACTCGTCATTCGTCACTCATCATTGCCGCCTTTGGCGGCTTGTTTCTCAGCTGGCGGCTTTGCCGCCAGCCTACCAGCCAACAGCTTAAACCTAAATGCGTACACTCGCCCAACTTTTCATCTTCTCGCAGAAGGTGAGTTATGGTAAAATGGTAACATCAATTTACGATTGATTTGGGAGGATTTGTGAAATGAAGTGTTCGAGAAGAAAATTCCTAGGGTTGGCATCTTGCGTATTGGGTACCGGTTTTCTCCCCGGTTGCTTAAGTTCGGCTAAGGACGATGGCAGTTACTCCGTGGCTCTGCTGGGGGATACCCATTACGATTCTCCTGACACGAAGTTCTACCATGCGGATTATACCCACAGTACATCCAAGGGCCGTTATGAGGCACACCTGAAGGAACACATCCGCAATGCCGAGATGTGGAAGGAACGGATGCCCGCTCTCATTCGCGCATCCGCCTCTTGCGTTACGAGTGACACCGCGTTCATCCTCCAAATGGGCGACTTGATTCAAGGCGATTGCGGCAATCCCGCAACGCATCGGCGGATGCTGAATGACGCTTTCGCATTGATCAAAGGTGCCTACGGTGGGAAACTGCCGCTTGTCACGGTCGCGGGAAACCATGACATCCGAGGGGACATTCCCGAGGACGGCGCACTGGCCGCGTTTGATGCCTGGCAACCATCCCAAATGTCACGAGAGCTGGGCGTGTCCGTCACCAAGACAACGTTTGCGTTTCGGCATGGACCAGATGTGTTTCTCGTTGTGGATTTCAACGAGCCGCGACCGAATCTCGAACTGGTGAAATCGTTGTTGAAAGCGAATGAGGACGTGCGCTACACGTTCTTGATTTCGCACGGTCCCACCATTCCCAACTGCCACTCTCGCTGGTTCTTGTTGGGTTCCCCAAAACGGGATGCCGCACGCCGTGAGCTGCGTAGTCTGCTGGCTGCGCGTAACACGATCGCTCTGGCCGGCCATACGCACTGCCTCGAATTCTACGACTGTGTCTTCCCGGAGGGACGGATTACGCAGTTCGTCGCAAACAGCGTGTGGGTAGTTCCCGAATGGAAATCGATCATCATCCGTGAAGAGGGAAAAGAACTGTACGGCAACCAAGCCGCAATCAAAAAGGTGAAGGAAAACTCCCGTACCGGCGCACAAATTTCCCTGCGTCAGCTCGCGGATGAATATCGTCCCTTCATTCGCGACTACCTCTTCGCGGGTGCCGCCGGACACTACCGACTGGAGGTTTCAGATCGCCGCGTCGCAGTCACTTTTTACGGTGGCGACTCCTGCAAACCTACCCGTACCTTCCTGCTCCGCGGCAATGCATAGATGCCGTGTGAGCGTGTTAAGCTGATTAGGCGTGTTCGATTGGAAAACATCACACGAAGTGCACAAAGGTGAAGAGAGTGTGTCCCGCACATCTCAAATGACCTCAAACCTCTTAGCAAACTTCGTGAACTATGCGTGAGGTAAAAAAGCCCATACAATTTGCCGCCGCTCCCAGTTTGACTTTTGCCGCAATTTTTGCTAAACTATATCATCTTTTTCGGGGAACCATGTTCCGAAAAAGAAAGCACGGGGAAATTTGGTATAATATTCACGCTTCACTTCGGTGCTTTGTGCCTTGGAGCGGGAAGGAAGGAAAGACAATGGCGACCACAGCAACAGAAACACCCATCCTTTTCGGCAGCGCGGCGAGGCAGTTTATCGCGAGTCCGCCACTATCCGACAGCGTTACGGTCCACATTCCAAAAGAATACCAGGCGTATTCTCTCGAAGTCATCGTACTGCCAATAACGAGCGACGCAGCCGAGTCTCTCTTCTTTCCGAAGAAAAGCGAGGAAAGTATCCGCAAGTCGGGAAAGCGGAAACTCGGCGGGTTCGAGAAGGGTTTCTACATGGCGCCAGACTTTGACGCGCCGCTTGAAGAGTTCGCGGAGTATATGTGATGCGCTATCTCCTCGACACAAACGTACTCGTCTATTTCCTTGCCGCGCCATCCGAACTCTCATCCGAAGCAAGGCGGGTGTTGGAAGACGAGATACTCCTCTTCGTCAGCAAGGCATCGTTCTGGGAAATCGGGATCAAGCAGAGCATTGGTAAAATGAGGCTTGAATTGAGCGTTCCGGAAATCGAGCGACAATGTATCGAGCGCGATATGCAAGTCCTGCCGGTCAGTTCGGCGGCAATCGAGCGGCTCAAGTCCCTCCCCGACATCCACCGCGACCCCTTCGACCGGATCTTGATTGCACAGGCGCAAGACGATGGTTTGACAATCGTCACACGAGACAGGCTCATCCCGCAGTATCCAGTCCAAACCGTTTGGTAAGTCACATGATTACCTTCCACCCCTATCCACAGAAACCTCGCAGAGTGCGCTAGAATGTGCTTTGGCGGCGTTTTCGCAATGAGTCGGGTTGTGGGTTGTGCCCGCTTTCGGACGCCTCTAAACGCGCTCTAAACCGCTTCGCAGATTAGCGGAACTGGCGGCTTTACCTTTATTCGTCATTTGTCATTACTTCGCGTAGCGAAGTTATAGGCAAGTTCCCCGCCGGCGCTGTGCGCGGAATATTCATGGGGATAACTTTCGACAAGCCCCAAAGGGGCGAAGGTATACAAACGATGTCCTTTCAGGGCCAAACGGCCGCGAGCAGCGTACCCCCGTTCGATTGCATTCGATCGCAATCGACTGCCTCCGATGACACGCAACAAACGACACGCGACACGCCACATTGGACTGGCAAGTCTGGCGAGATTGGCGGCTAAACACCCGTCCCCATTGTCACCATTGTCTCCATCGTCTCCATTGTCCCCACTTCTCAGCCTTTCAGCTTACCCAGCTTTACACGCTGGCGCGAAGCACCTGCCGCCGCTACTGCCTACTCCCTATTGCCTTCTCCCCATTCTTCATTCTTCTCTCTTCATTTTTCATTGCCGCGGACGCAGATGCGACGCCCCGAAAAACGGGGTGATTTTGTGATTCGCCCTTCTGCGTTTCTTTGTTATACTGTTTCTTTTCAACGGAAGAGCAGTATGAAACCTTTTCAGATTCGTATTACAGAACCAAACGAAAAACTGGTCCGCTTCGAGACATTCGCGGACGGTGCCGTCAATGTCTGTTCCCATTCAGGTTTAAGCGCAGTGGAAAAAGCCGTTCTGCACCAGTTGCCCAAACGCGCTGACCGTCCGTCTCATCTGCTAGTAGCGGGAAACCGTACCGGCGTCACCGCGATGTGTGCCCGATTCCTCTTCCCTGAATGCGCCGTGACGACCCATGCGTTCGATCTCCACCACTGCCGCTCCATCGCCAAGAATCTGAAGATGAACGGATACCCTTCCCTTTTCTTGAAGGACGAGTTCGCGACCGCATACGATGTGGATGGATGGACGACGGACGAACCGGACTCGCAACCCGTGCGCCTCGCTTGTACCGCGCAGATTCCCGCCGCCCGAAGTGAGGATGGACGATACGACTTTGCGGTCTTCACCTACACGCCCGGACTGATGACGGCAGAACTCTTGCTGGATCAACTGGAGGACATCCACCAAAACTTGCGGGTTGGCGGGAAAATCCTGTTAGCCGCCGAAACGCAGGGCGATCCTCTCTTCAAACAACTTCGCGAAATCTTCGGGAACTACACGGTACTGTCGCTCGGAAACAAAAAGAGACCGCACTGCGTATTGTCTCTCAAGCAAGCGGAACTGAAAAAGCCTCGTTCCTTCTCGGCAACATTCCAGTCCTCCGTTCCCGGACACGATCCCGTTTCGTTTGTTTCCCTGCCAGGCGTCTTCTGTCACCGTCGTCCCGACATGGGAGGGCTTGCATTGTCGGAGGTCGTCACAAAGGAACTCGCGAACTTTCCACCGAATCCTGACGGCAGCCTGCAACTACTGGACATGGGATGCGGATGCGGACTGGTCGGCATCTTGGTCGCCACATCCACGCCGATCACGCGTGTCGCGTTTGTCGATTCCCATGCGCGGGCACTGGAAGCAACGCGGCGAAATGCAGAGGCGGCAGGTCTGAAGGACATCGCCGTTTACGTGCTTTCCGACACAGGTGCACCGCAACGCGGGTACGATATCTTTGTCGGCAATCCCCCCTATTATTCCGAATACCGCATCGCCGACATCTTTCTGGACACAGCCTTTCAAATTCTCCACCGGAAGGGACTGTGTTACACCGTCGCGAAGACCGAGACGGCTCTGGGACGTCACCAAAAAGAGGTATTTGGAAACGTTACGGTTCTGCCGCGCCGGAACTATGCGGTGTTGCGCAGCACGCGTTAACCACGAGGGAATGACATGAGCTTGATTTTCCTGTACGGTCCTCCTGGAAGCGGCAAATCCACCATCGGGCGGATGCTTGCCAAAACACTGGACATGCCCTTTGTCGATCTGGATCGAACGATCGAGCAACGGAAGGGATGTCCCGTCCGCGAGATTTTCGCAAACGAGGGAGAGACAGCATTCCGCGCCTACGAACGGCAGACACTGCTCGACGTGATTGCCGAAGGCGGCAACCGCGTCATCAGTCTAGGTGGTGGCACCTTGCTGAATCCCGAAAACCGTCAGGCGGCGGAAGCCGCCGGCAAGATCCTCTGCCTTCGTGCCAACGCCGAAACAATCCTCGCACGTGTCCGCCGTACGCCGGGTACGCGCCCGCTGGCGAGTTCGCGCGAATCAACCGAAGAGTTGCTCCGTCGCCGTGCCGAACACTACGAATCCTTCCCATTGTTCGTTCAGGCTGGCGTCCACCGAAGCATCCACGCAATGGTTTTGGCCGCAGAGGTCGCGTTGGGTACCTTCTGCGTCGTCGGCATGGGAAGGAGTTATCCCGTCTGCGTCGGTTCGGGAATTCTGTCGAACCCGTCGTATCTTGAAACCACACCGCACATGGTGGTGGTTGGCGATAGCCACACGATGCCGCTTTACGGAAATGCGGTTGCAGAACTTCTGCGCAATCGTGGATGCGCCCACGTGAGCACGTTCGAGTTTCCCTTCGGGGAAGCATCAAAGACCGTCCAAACGATCGGCGCAATCTGGAACGCATTCAGGATGGGCGGCATCGAGCGCGGCGACACGGTGGTCGCCGTGGGCGGCGGCGTAGTCGGTGACCTCACCGGATTCGCGGCGGCAACTTGGTTGCGCGGCGTGAAGTGGATCGGGATTCCCACGACGCTTCTCTCAATGGTTGATTCTTCCGTCGGCGGCAAGACCGGCGCAGATCTGCCGGAGGGAAAGAACTTGGTCGGTGCGTTCCACCAACCATCGTTGGTTCTTGCGGACACGGATACACTTTCCACACTGCCCGAAAAGGAACTCCGTTGCGGTTTCGCCGAAGCGATCAAGCACGCCATCATCGCCGACCCCGGTCTGCTGGATCACCTGCCGTCCATCGACGATTTCCGCAACAACCGCCCGAACGTCGCACGTTTTGTCGCCCGCGCGATGGCAGTCAAAATCCACATCATCCAAGCAGATCCCTTTGAAAAGGGAATCCGAGCCGCATTGAACCTCGGTCACACCATCGGCCACGGAATCGAAAAGGCATCGGCGTTCCGCGTCGAACACGGGGAAGGCGTCGCCATCGGTACCGTACTGGAGACGCAAGCCGCCGAACGGATGGGAATCGCGCAACAAGGGCTTACCGAAAAAGTTCGAGCCGCGTTCGCCTCCGTGGGACTTCCTGTCGAACTGCCGAACGGGATCGATCGCACGGCCATCCTGAACGCGATGAACCACGACAAGAAAAAGGCGGACGGCATTGTGCGGTTCGCCGTACCGGAACGGATGGGAAAGGTTCGGACGGGTGTCGCAGTTCCACCGGAAGTCCTGAACCAGGTTTTGGGAGCATAGAGAGATGAGACAACAGACCTTTTTCCTTACGTCGGGAACCTACCGGATTGCCGTCACTACATTCTTGCCGAAGAATTCGCCGCGTAGCGTACTACTCTTCATTCCCCCCTTCGTTGAGGAACGGAAAGGCGCCCTGCCGTTTTTCGTTTCCGTGGCAAGGGTAGCTGGTGAACACGACTTCGCATCCGTCCTTTTCGACTTCGCGGGCGCGGGTGACAGCGAGGGAGAGTTCTCGCAAGTTCCCTTCTCGCAACTCGAAACGGATATCGAAACGGTGGTCAACTGGGTCAACGAACATTTCGCCGACATCCCGCAGACCTTCTGCGGACTCCGTGCGGGCGCGATTCTCGCACAACGAAGCGCGGCGAAGTTCCAGAGTTGCCGTGCCCTTGTGACATGGTCTGCGACGCCCGGCAAGAGTTTCTTCCGGGAACTGCTGCAACGCCGCATGGTCAACGACATGATCGCCTACGGAAAAGCGCGTGTGAGCCGAAGTGAACTAGAAGAGAAACTGAAGAACGGAGAGTCGGTCGATCTTGACGGCTATACGGTCTCCTCCGATTTCTATCGTGGAATCCAAGACCTCTCCCCTGTGGACGTTTCCTGCCCCACCTTCGCCGCACCGCAAGAAACGCGTTACCCTCCCTTTTGGAACACAATCGGTCATGTGGACTTGAGCGACCTAATCCAAGAAACGCTGACATGGCTGGATCGCACGATTCCCGAAAAATCGACAGCTGATGCATCGCGTGAGGCGCAAACAGACCTGCCGCCGGGCGACGAAAAAGATTTTCTGGAACTATCCGTGAGAGACGCAAAAAATGAAACCTCTCGGAGCTGCCGCCTCGCGTGGGAACGTCCGAAAGACAAGTTGCCGACATCCGGCGCGTTGTTCCTGCATGGTTGGTCTGGAGACCGCACGGGACCGCATCGCCTCTTCGTTCGCTTTGCGCGAGAGTTGGCGAATCAGGGCGTTCTCTCGCTCCGCCCCGATTGGATTGGGCGCGGACTAAGCGATGGTCGTGCAACGGATGCCTCAATCGCGGGCATGGCGGATACCGCGCAACAGGCGCTAGACGCACTTCGCAAAGAGTTGCCAGAAAACGTACCGATTCGACTCGTCGCCATCTGCTCGGGATGCAAGGTCGCCATTACGCTGGCATCGCGAAATCAAGACCTCTCCGAACTGACCCTTTGGTCACCCGAATCGATGGGATCGCTACGGGCGAAATCGACGGGCAGGAGAAAGCTACTGCACATGGTCGCCGCCTATGGGAAAAAACTTTTCCGACTAGAGACCTGGAAGAAGATCCTGCATGGGAAAGTCAACACAGACCTCGTTGCCAAAGCGCTCGTCAACCAAGAGGTACGCAGTGCCGAAGAGGCGAAACAGGAAGACCGGTCGCTGGAAGCGTTCCGCACCTTCCGGCATCCAGTCCGTATGATCTTCGGTGGATCCGATCCAGACGCGAAAGGGTCGCTGGAAGCCTACACGCGTTTCTGCGAAAAAAACCAAATCCCCTACTCCGTCGAAACCATTCCCCACGCGGGTCACAGCTACTACGGTGAAGATTGGACCGACCAGCTCTTCCGCCTCAGCCTGAAAGACCACGCCTAACGCCGCCAGCAACGAGTGAGGAGCGGGGGTGCTTCCGTGCGGCTACCGTCGGTTCCCCATGCAGAGATACGGGCATGGTATGCCTGCGCACAGAACTAGATGCCGCCTGCCACCTTACCTTTCAGCCTTTCAGCTTTTCCGCTGGCGACATCAGCCGCCTATCCTGATGTCGTGGCGACGACCAAGCGAGGCGGATCAACCAGCAGAAACCAGCGGTGGTGGCAAGTACCACGAGCGTAGTGGCAATGACCCAAGGAAGCTGTGAGGGGGTGTAAAGCGAGACGAGATGTCCATCCTCTCCACGCTTCAGCATGAGGATTTTCTGCCACCCGTCCGAAACCAGCCAGGTAATCAAAATCGTCGCAAGGAACAGCGGCATGACACCGAAAACGATTGGCCGGAAGAAACGCGGCAGACGGATAGCAGAGTCCCTTGTCATCTCCTCCCATCCCTTGGTCTTGCCGAAGATGAGAACGAACACCAGTGCCTCGATCAACCCGAACATCGGGAGCCCGAACTCACTGAACCAAAAGTCCATCACATCGACCACGCCATCCCCGAAAATCGCAAAATGCGCGACCGCAAAAACCAATGCGCCGATGCAGAGAACGCAGCGTTTGCGGGAGAAGTTGAACTCCTCCTCCAGAAACGCGATGCCCGGCTGTAAAATCGAAACGGAGCTAGTTACGCAGGCGATGAACAGCAAGAGGAACCAAAGAAATCCGAAGAGACCGCCCAACGGCATACTGTTGAAAATCAAGGGCGTGGTTCGAAACGCCAAGCCGAAGGTGCCGCCCGCAATCGCCGTCTGCGTATCCGTCGGTCCGAAGAAGAGGAACGCGGCAGGAATCACGATGGAAGCACCCAGCACCACCTCCGCCATCTCATTGAGGAAACATGCGGATGTGGCGGGAAGCAGGATGTCGTCCTTGGGTTTGAGGTAGGTCGCATACGTCATGAGCACACCAATACCCACCGACGTGGAAAAGAAGACCTGTCCCGCCGCCGCCAGCCAGACCTTCCCGTTCTTGAGAATCGAGAAATCAGGATTCCAGAGGAAACCTAGCGCACCGTTCACGTTCCATTCCGGCTTGTACGGGGCGCCCAGCGTGAAGACGCGGATCACGAGAATCACGGCGAGGATAAACAACAGCGGCATGGTGATTTTGCAGAACCGCTCGATTCCCTTGCTGACACCGTGGTACAAGACCCAGAAGTTGCAGAAAAAGGTAACGAGGAAACAGATGTACAGCGGCCAGATACTGTGGAAATATTCCCCGCTGCCACTCAGAAAACTCGACAGGAACGCGCCGACCTGATCCGGCGACTTCATTCCCGCATACTTCCCCGTAAGGGAGAACGCCGTATATCCCAGCGTCCAAGACTCCACATAGATGTAATAAAAATCGATGCCGAGGGAACCGCTCACACCAAGTACGCCCAGATACTTCAGCCACTTCCGCTTACCATCTCCCAGACGATCGAAAATAGCCGGCGAAGTACCACGTCCAAAGATGCCGCCATACCGCCCCATCGTCCACTCGACCCAGCAAAGCGGCAGGGCGATCAGAACGAACGAGACGAAGTACGGAATCATAAATGCACCGCCGCCGTTCTGCGCCGCGACGCCCGGAAAACGCAAAAAATTACCGATTCCAACAGCGCTTCCCGCCGCCGCCAAGATCACGCCGATTCGGCTCTTCCAAGAATCTCTCACCCGTTTCGCTTCCGTAATCCACCTCCAACCTGTAACGGCTTCCATTGTAGTGTTTTTCCGTCCCAAACTCAAGCGGGAAACACTTCGTGCAGTGACAACGCATCTGCGTAATTCACCCATCTCATGCGTGCGGGAGGATTTTGGGAACAACCTGAATACAACAGTTGGAAGAGGTACGCGGACCAACCGGTCCGCGCATCGCCTCTCCTTTACCTATAACTTCGCTTCGCAAACGGTTCGGTAGTTAGGTGGTTGGATTGAGCGTTCACGCACGGCATTGGGGAGGGGCAACATCCTCGTTGCTTTTATGGGATCGGCTATTGGGGCGCAGGGACATTCATGGGGATAACTTGGAAGACTACCACATCTCGTCACTCGTCATTCGTCACTACTTCAAAAATCGGGATTGACTACAGAATCTGAAAAGGATATATTCTATGCGTTTTGTGACCGCGTCTGGTTGGAAGCGGAAGGAATGGAAATGCACAAAAATGGACAGCAGATTGCGAAATTCGCAGATTCCTTGATTCAGGTCGAGGCGTTGTCCCTGTTTGGCATTTTTATTCTTCTTCTTGCCGCCCGAAACATCTGCGGTTAGTTCCACCCTTGGAACCCGACGGGGAGCCCGCAGATTTTCTGCGGGCTCTTTTCGTTTTTCAAGGGACGTTTAGAAGTGAGGTTCACATGAAGAATACGGTTGAGTTTTTTGACACAACCCTGCGCGACGGGGAACAATCCCCCGGCTACAGTATGAATCTGGATGAAAAAATCCGGATGGCCCGCCAATTGGAGGCGTTAGGCGTCGATATCATCGAGGCGGGGTTTTCCATCGCCTCAAAGGGCGATTTCGAATCGGTCGTCGCCATCGCTCGTGAAATCAAACAATCAAAGGTGGCCAGCCTCGCGCGTGCGTTGCGGAAGGACATCGACGCGGCAGCCGAGTCTATCCGCGCCGCCGCACGCCCGCGCATCCACCTGTTCCTCGCAACGAGCGATCTCCATCTCCGGTACAAGCTCAAGATGTCGCGAGAAGCCGCGCTGAAACAGGCGGTCGCCATGACGAAGTACGCTCGCTCCAAATGCGAGGAGGTGGAGTTCAGCGCGGAGGATGCGTTCCGTACGGACCGCGATTACCTCTGTCGTGTCGTGGAAGCGGTAATCAAGGCGGGGGCGACGGTCGTGAATCTGCCCGATACAGTGGGGTATGCGATGCCGAAGGAATTGGGACGGATGATCGCCGACATTCGCAGACGCGTTCCGAACATCGACCAAGCGACGCTGTCGGTGCATTGTCATGATGATCTGGGCATGGCCGTATCCAATACTCTGGCGGGGGTCGAGAACGGCGCGCGCCAGGTGGAGTGCACCATCTGCGGAATCGGGGAACGTGCGGGGAACGCTGCGCTGGAAGAGATCGTGATGGGACTGCGGACACGCCGCGACTATTACAAGAACCTGCAGTACAATATCCGCACGGAGGAGATTTCCAAGACCGCCCACCTGCTCTCTTCGATCACCGGACAGAAGATCGCGTTGAACAAATCCATCGTCGGACAGAACGCATTCGCGCACGAGTCAGGGATTCATCAACACGGCGTAATGGCAAACGCCGCGACATACGAGATCATGACCCCGGAATCCGTGGGCGCGATTGCAACCGAGATGGTGCTGGGCAAGCATTCCGGCAGACACGCATTTGCCGCCCGAATGAACGAACTCGGCTACCAACTGGACGAACCGCGTATCGATCTGCTCTTCAGCGAGTTCAAGAGTCTCTGCGACCGCAAAAAGTCGGTGACGGATCGCGACCTCATGGCATTGGCGGAGAACTTAACCACACCGTCCGGGAATCCGGACGAGCAGTGGCAACTGGATTCCTTCGTCGTCAACAGCGGAAACCGCATGACGAGTTCGGCCGTCGTCACGCTCCAGCAGGGAAAGCGGAAATGGACGGAGGTTTCGATTGGAACCGGCCCCGTCTATGCCGCGATTCGTTCGGTCGAAAAGATTATCAAGCATCCGTTCAGTCTGGACGACTACCAGTTGCAGGCCGTCACCGAGCACCGCGACGCATTGGGCGAGGTACGGGTAAAGTTATCGGACCAGACGGGTACGTATCGTGGACGTGCCGTCAGCACGGACGTGATCGAGGCAAGTATTCTCGCCTGCCTGAACGCGGTAAACAGTATGTTGTCCAACAGCAACCAGGCACTGGGAACCGGTTCCGCAGCAGCCGCACAACACACATTCGAGAACGATATGCTAACCGGTCATTGAGATTCCGGAACACATCCCAAAGGAAGGAGACAATTCTATGGCAATGACGATGACACAGAAAATCCTCGCCCGACACGCGGGTGCGCAATCGGTGCGCGCGGGTGAGTTGATCATGGCAAAACTCGATCTCGTGCTGGGAAATGACATCACCTCCCCAGTCGCAATCCAAGCGTTTGAGAAATTTGGGAAGGAACAAGTCTTCGACTGTGGAAAGATCGCGCTGGTACCGGATCATTTTACCCCGAACAAGGATATCAAGGCGGCGACTCATTGCGCACTCATCCGAAACTTCGCACGACAGAAAGGAATCCAAAATTACTTCGAGGTCGGACACGACTGCGGTGTCGAACATGCCGTTTTACCGGAGAAGGGGTTAGTGACGGCGGGTGACTGCGTGATCGGCGCGGACAGCCACACGTGTACCTACGGTGCTTTGGGAGCCTTCTCCACAGGAGTCGGCTCGACCGACATGGCATTCGGCATGGCATACGGAAAAGCCTGGTTCAAGGTTCCCTCCGCCATCCGCGTTGAACTGACAGGAAAGCCCCGCGGATTCGTCTGCGGAAAGGATGTCATCCTCCACCTGATCGGGCTGATCGGTGTTGATGGTGCCCGATACCAGTCGATCGAATTCACGGGAAGCGGCGTCGCGGAGTTGACCATAGACGACCGTTTCACCATTGCGAACATGGCGATTGAAGCGGGTGGAAAGAACGGGATCTTTCCCGTCGATGACCAGACGCTCGCCTATCTGCGCGAACACGGAGCGAAGGAACCGGTCGTGGAAACAGCAGATCCCGACGCCGAATATGATCGGACAATCCGAATCGACATGGACACTCTAAAACCGACAGTCGCGTTCCCGCACCTGCCATCCAACACGCGAACAATCGACCAAGTCGGGGATGTTCCGATTGACCAAGTCGTGATCGGTTCCTGCACCAACGGACGCCTGAGCGACCTGCGGATTGCCGCCCGTATTCTCAAAGGCAAGAAAATCGCGCCTCATGTGCGCTGTATCGTCATCCCAGCCACGCAACGAATTTGGCTGGAAGCGGTCAATGAGGGATTGTTACAGACATTCGTCGAAGCGGGTTGTTCGGTCAGTGCGCCGACTTGCGGACCGTGCCTCGGCGGACACATGGGGATTCTCGCGGCGGGCGAACGCGCTGTCGCCACGACCAACCGGAATTTCGTAGGGCGGATGGGCCATGTAAAGAGTGAAGTCTATCTTGCCTCCCCGGCCGTTGCCGCCGCCTCTGCAATCGCGGGAAAACTCGCCGCACCGGAACTGTGAGAAAGGAGTGTTGACATGACAATCGAAGGATCGGTTTTTCGTTACGGGGACAATGTGGACACGGATGTGATCATTCCCGCCCGTTACCTGAACACCAGCGACATCAAGGAACTGGCTGCGCACTGCATGGAGGACATCGACACCACCTTCACCTCTCGTGTGAAACAGGGAGACATCGTAGTGGCGGGGAAAAACTTTGGCTGCGGATCGAGTCGCGAACATGCGCCCATCGCGCTCAAGGGAGCGGGTATTTCCTGCGTCATTGCCGAGACGTTCGCACGGATTTTCTACCGCAATGCGCTGAATATCGGGTTGCCGATTTTGGAATGCCCGGAAGCGGCGAAACGGATTCAGGCGGGCGACCGCGTGACGATCGATCTCATGAGCGGAACAGTTGCCGACCTCACTACGGGAGAGACCTTTCAGGCGGAACCGTTTCCTCCCTTCATGCGCGAGTTAATCGACGCAGGCGGATTGATCGCCTATGCAGGTTCGCAACCTAACAACGAGTGAGGCGACACAACATCGCGACATCTTATCGTTCGAACACAGATCATGTCTTCGGTTGAACATCTCTATGTCCACATACCGTTCTGCGACGGAAAGTGTGTTTATTGCGGGTTTTATTCTGTGACGGCAGACGCGCGGACACGCTCCTTATACGCAACCTCTCCTGCACGCGAATTGCAGGCTATCGTAGAGAGTGGAATAGAGGACATATATCCGCGTACACTCTATGTCGGCGGCGGGACTCCCTCGCTACTGGGATGCGATGGATTAACCGCGCTCTTCTCCTCCATTCGGAACACCGTTCCGCTTGACCGTTTGGAAGAAGCGACCGTTGAGGTCAATCCCGCCGATTCCACTCCCCTACTCTTTCAAACGTTACGAGGTTTGGGTGTTACCCGTATCAGTCTGGGAGCCCAGAGCTTTTCGGACAACACCCTGCGGCGAATCGGACGACGCCACAATGCGCAACAGATTCGCGAGTCGATCCGTCATGCCCGTGCCGCCGGATTCCCTGATGTGGGAATTGACCTCATTGCCGGACTGCCGTCCGTCACGATGCAGGAATGGCATGCGACAATAGAGGAAGCACTCTCCCTTTCCCTACAACACATCTCCGTCTATGCCCTAAGCGTGGAACCAGGCAGTGCCCTTGCACAATCTCAAGAGCGTTTTTCCATCCCGGCAGATGACGCTATGCTGGATGCGCTTTCATGCGCAGAGGAAGCGCTCTCGAACGCGGGGTTCACACGCTATGAGATTTCCAACTACGCCCTGCCGGGATTCGAGTGTCGCCACAACCTTGCCGTGTGGCATGGAGAGGATTATCTGGGACTCGGTCCCGCAGCAGCCTCGCGCATCAAGCAATTCCGATGGACAAATGCACGGGATACGGATGCCTATCTGGAACAATGGAAAGAAGGAAACGCGGGGAAATGCCCGCCGGACAACCGCGAAGAGTTGTCTCCCCAAGAAGATGCGATCGAGCGCGTAATCTTCCTTCTCCGTCTTGCCGAAGGGATCGACTGGAAGCGAGACATCAACTGCAATCCCTTGCTGCAAGAAATCGCCCCCCGTTGGGAAAAAATACTGACTTCTCTCGTCCCGCACGGTATCGTGCGCCGCACACCCCAAGGATACACCCTCACAAAACGCGGACGCGAAGTCTGTGACGCCGTCCTTGCCGAACTGTCCTAACCGATAACTTCGCTTTGCGAAGCGAAGCCGCCAGCTGAGAAGCTGAAAAGAAGGTAGTAGGCAATAGGGAGTAGGCAGTAGCTGCGGCGTGTAAAGCTGGGGAAGTTGAAAGGCTACGAAACGGAGACGATAGGGACAATGGGGACAGGTGTTTAGCCGCCAGTCCGTTCCGTCACGGGCAACGAGGACGTTGCCCCTCCCGGGCGGCGAAGCCGCAATAAAGAAAGAAAAGAAGAATGAAGGAAAATGCCACAGTTCTTCATTCGTCATTTTTCATTCTTCATTCCGAACGAAGTGAGGCAACGAGGACGTTGCCCCTCCCGGACGACGAAGCCGCTAGACCGGCGCTATGCGCCGGCAGGGCAAGCGTGTTAAGTGTCCCTTCGGGCTAAGTCACTTCGAGTCGAAGACTCACTTAAATACGGCTAGCGCCGCATTTAAAATGAAATGGTTAAATCGCGGTCTTCGACTGCTTTCAATCGGGCTTCGCCCTTTCAATGGATCGCGCCGTCAATTTCAAGCCGCGAAGAGGCGATTTAACCTTTTAACCATTTCATTCTTCATTGTGCGAAGCGCACTCCGCTTCTCAGTTAGCGGACACCCGTCCTCATTGTCCCCATCGTCTCCATCGTCCCCGCTTTTCGGCCGGCGGCTGTGTCGCCGCTACGCGGCTATAGTTATTGGGCTTGACTCGTCGGGGGTTCCGCTTCGCTTCACCCCCGCCTGTAATCTGTCGCCCCTATGGGGCTTCAGGCGGCAACGAGGACGTTCCCCTGCCGTTCAGCTTAACACGCTTAACCAGCTTAACTCGCTTAACTTGCTTTTCAGCTGGCGGCGAAGCCGCCTTGCCGCCCTCATTCGTGATTGCGTTTTGTTGGTTGTTGTAGTATGATTTTTTCGTTCTGTTCGAGGATGATTCGAGGACACGGATTTGATTTGGTTTGACACAAGCAAGGAGAAAACGACATGACGATGATTGAAGAGGCGTTGACGAAAACCACGGATACACGGGCGTGCGAGATTGGTCCCGGAGCCACGGAAGCTGCCGCTAAGATGTTCAGCGAACTGTTTCCGGAGTCGAAGAAGGTAATCGTGATTGACGACCCGCGCACAAAGGCGGTTGCCGGCAACCGCGTCGTCGCCTTGCTGAATGCGGCGGGGCTTTCGGTTTCCGAGTATGTCATCAACCCCGACGGTTCCGACTTCCACGCGACCTACGAGAAGGTCGAGGAGGTGCGCGAGGCAATCGCCACCGCAGACGGATCGATTCCAGTTGCGGTTGGTTCGGGTGTGATCAACGACCTGACGAAACGTGCGTGCGGCGAACTAGGACTGCGTTACATGGTGGTCGGCACGGCGGCATCGATGGACGGCTATACCGCCTACGGTGCCGCCATCACGAAGGACGGCATGAAGCAGACGCTGGACTGCAAGGCTCCCCTCGGTTGCATCGTCGATAGCGCGGTGGCGGCAGCTGCCCCGGCGGAGATGACGGCTAGCGGATACGCCGACCTCATCGCGAAGATTCCCGCCGGTGCGGACTGGATCATCGCCGACCTCATCGGGGCGGAAGCGATCCATCCGCTCGCATGGAAACTCGTGCAGGGACCGTTGCGCGACACGCTCTCCAATCCCACCGGTTGCGCCTCGGGCGATGAACGCGAAGTACGCAAGTTGTGCGAGGGACTGGTGATGAGCGCCTTCGCGATGCAGGCGATGGGATCCTCGCGTCCGGCGAGCGGCACCGAACATCAGGTGTCGCACTACTGGGACATGGAAGACCTCGCGGTAAACGGCACCCCCGTCTCACACGGATTCAAGGTGGGCATCGGCACACTTGCCTCCACCGCCACGCTGGAGTTCCTGCTGGAGCAAGACCTTTCGAAGATGGATGTGGAAGCGAAGGTGGCAGCATGGTGGCCGTCGTTCGACGCGGTGAAGGCAACCTTCCCGTCTGTATTCCCGGGACGCCCCGCGCATGTGAAACGTGCCGAAATCGAGTACGCGAAAAAGTTCCCGTCGAAAGACGCGCTCCGCAAGGAACTCACCATCATCCGTGATAACTGGGGCGACCTCTCCGCGAAAATCCGCGCCCAGCTGATGCCGTTCGCCGAGGTGAAAGAAAACCTGAAGAAGGTGGGGGCACCGGCGGAACCAGAGGAAATCGGCGTCACACGTGCGCGGTTCCGCGAGACGTACGCGGGCGTACCGTTCATGCGTGCCCGCTACTTCGGCGCCGATCTCGTGCAGCGGCTCGGCCTTATGCCCGCGTTGCTCGACCGCCTGTTCGGCGCGGGCGGCGTGTGGGAAGTGAAATAAGGAACGGGGGAAAGGCAGGGCGCAGATGACAAAGACGAAACGTTCTCTGGGCTGGTGGCAGTGGGAGACGCTGTTTGTGACGATGGGAGGCTATGCCCTCTACTACATCATCCGCAAGAACTTCTCCCTGGCGATGCCGCTCTTGGGAGGGATCGGCATCAGCAAGGTGCAGCTCGGCGCGTTTCTCACGGCGGGCGGCATACTCTACGGTATCGCACGCTTCACGAACGGCGTCATCACAGACCGCAACAGCGCGCGCAAGGTGATGTCCTTCGGTCTCTTCGTCTGCGCCATCGTAAACGTCCTATTCGGCGTAAGCGACTTCATCGCGCTCGGTGGCGCGGCGCCGGCGGTCGCCAAGGGCGTCTCCGCCGCGTCTGCGCTCGTCTGGACGATGGGCATCCTCTACATTATCAACAGCTACTTCCAGGGAATGGGCGTGGGACCGTGCGTGAAGACGTTGCCGCTCTGGTTCCCGCCCAACCAGCTTGCCACCAAGCAGGCCATCTGGAACCTCTCGCACTCCATCGGTGCGGGCGGCGTGTTCGCCTTGCTCGGCTGGTGGATCATCCCGCACTATGATGCCTGGCGACTCTGCTTCCTCGTACCGGCCGGAATCGCGATGGCGGGATCGGTCGGACTCCTCTTCGCGATGAAGGACTCGCCAGAGGATGTGGGGTTGCCGCCCATTCCCGGCCGCAAGGTATCTGTCGTTCGGACAAAGGAAGAGAGCGAAGCATACAAGGTGTTCGTGCGCGACCATGTACTGAAGAACCCCTACATCTGGATTCTCGCCATCTCCAACTTCTTCATGAACACGGTACGTTTCGCCGCGCTCGACTGGGGTCCCACGCTGTTGATGGAGTCAAAGGGTCTATCCCTGAAAGCGGCCACGACACTCTGCTTCACGTTCGAGATCATCGGCGGTAACCTGGGAATGCTGGCGGCTGGCTGGGTAAGCGACCATGTATTCGGCAGCCGGACGCACCGCACATGCGTTTTTTGCTTCCTCGGTATCGCACTGGCAGTGGTGGCGTTCTGGGCGGTTCCCGCCTCCGCGCCACTTCTAGCGAAGCTCATCCCCTTCGCGCTGATCGGCTTCTTCCTGTACGGTCCCCAAGCGTTGCTGGGCATCGCCTCCACGCAACAGGCGACCCCACGCGCCGCCGCTGCGGCAGGCGGCATCCTCGGTATCCTCGGCTACCTGAGTACGATCGTGAGCGGTTTTGGCTTCGGCTGGATGGCGGAGAACTGGGGTTGGAACGCCGCCTACGCGACAATCCTCGCTTCTGCCATTCTCGGCGGACTCGTAGTTCTGCTGATGTGGAAAGCCCCCGCCGAACAACCGCAAGAAGATGCGCCGAAAGCGTAATTTCCCCGAATATATCTCACGCGAAGTGCGCAAAGTCCGCAAAGGAGATTTGAGCTGACAAGCCCTCTAGCCTAGAAAACCATGATTCTACTTAGCGAACTTCGTGAACTTTGCGTGAGGGGAAAAATGACCACCGCCTAACCCGCTTCACAAGACTAGCGGGACTGGCGAGACTGGCGGCTTTCCCGTCCCTATTGTCCTCATTGTCTCCGCTTCTCAGCCTCTCAGCTTCCCCGCTTCTCAGCTGGCGGCTATACCGCCCTAATCCGCCCTAGTTGAAAAAGCCGGAGTTGCGGTTTGATGAAGGATAGTATATACTGACTTCGTTGTTTTTGAGAAGGGTGTTTCCGTTATGTTTAGAAAACTGAAAGAGGAGGTCTGTGCCGCGAATCTCGCGTTGGTACGGCATGGACTCGTGGTGCTTACGTGGGGCAACGCCTCCGCGATTGACCGCACGAAAGGACTGGTTGTCATCAAGCCAAGCGGTGTCTCGTACGATGCGATGAAGCCAGAGGACATGGTGGTGGTGGATCTAGACGGCAAGGTGTTGGAAGGGCAGTATCGTCCATCTAGCGACACGGCTACGCACCTCGTTCTCTACAAAGCGTTCCCGACGATTGGTGGCATCGTCCACACGCATTCGACGTATGCGACCGCATGGGCGCAAGCCGCCCGTGCGATTCCTAACCTCGGCACCACCCATGCGGACGCCTTCCATACGGACGTACCGGTGACAGGCGAGATTTCGGACGATCGCATCCGCGATGCCTACGAAGAGGCGACCGGCGACACAATCGTAGAAACGTTCCAGCGACTCGGTATCGATCCGGACGAGACGCCCGCCGCGCTTGCCGTTCATCACGGTCCGTTCACTTGGGGACGCACTGTGGGTAAGGCCGTGGAACACGCCGTCTCGCTAGAGGCGGTAGCGCAGATGGCTACGACTTCCCTCGCGTTGAATCCTGCCGTTCGGATGAATCCTGCGCTGGTTGAGAAACACTACAGCCGCAAGCATGGACCGAACGCCTATTACGGACAGCGGGCGGCGGTGAAGTCGCATGTTAAGCGAGGTAAGCGGGAAAGCTGAGAAGCGGGGAAGCTGAGAGGCTGAGAAGAAGGCAATAGGGAGTAGGAAGTAGCGGTGGCGAAGCCGCCTGCTAAAAAGCTGAGAGGCTGAGAAGCTGGGCACTTCGTGCCAGTAATGAGGGATGAATGGTTGGAAAGTTCGCATGTCGCGTGTCAAAAGCGTACCATGCGACATTGAAAAGAGAAAAATGAAGGAGATGAAGATGAGAAAGCGTTTTGTTTTGTCGGCTGCGTTCGCCGTTGTGATTTCGTCGGTTGCGTTCGCCGGAGGCGGCTGGTATAAGTACGAGAAAAACCCGGTTCTAGGAAGTGCGAAACTGGGGACGTGCTTTGACGTCAACGTGATTCGCAAAGGTTCAGCCAAGTACAACATGTACTTCTCTTGGCGTCCACGGAAATCGATCGCACTGGTACGTTCTGAGGATGGTGTAACGTGGTCGGATCCCGTCATCTGCCTCGCGGAAAATCTGGAGAGCGGATGGGAAGACAACATCAACCGCAGTTGCACCATCTTTTGGAGCGGCGAGTATCACATGTGGTACACGGGACAGGCGCGCGGTTACAGCAGAATCGGATATGCGAAGTCGAAGGACGGCGTGACCTTTACGCGCGTGACGCACGATCCTGTCCTGATTCCAGAGAGTCCACATGAAGGTTTCAGCGTGATGAACCCGTACGTGATACGCGATGAGGCGCGGGGGATTTTCCGCATGTGGTATGCTAGTGGCGAGACATACGAACCGAATGTTCTGTGCTACGCCGAATCGAAGGACGGAATCCATTGGGAGAAGTCGTTGATCAACCCGATTTTCGTGCACGGTGATGGCAATGCGTGGGATCGCGACCGTGTGGGCGGTTGCGAGGTGCACCAGTTGAAGGACGGACGCTACGTCATGTTTTACATCGGGTATTCCGACATCAATACGGCACGGATCGGCGCGGCGATCTCTCCTGACGGTATTCGCAGATGGAAGCGTCTCGCATCAAACCCACTCGTAGAACCGACGCCAGGAGAGTGGGATTCCGAGGCCTGTTACAAGCCTTCGGTTGTCTGGGACGAGGATGCAGACTGTTGGAGACT
>JAFYDR010000059.1 GCA_017544725.1 Kiritimatiellia bacterium | reverse complement strand
GGACGCGCTCCGTCGCGTCCGTTGCGTGATGACGATACCCCTACCTATAACTTCGTGTATTTGCTCTCGCTTCTGGGAGTTTTGGAGGCGAGGAGAATAGGAAAGCTTTATGAACCTTCTTCCAAACTCCGAAACACCTAATCTTCCCGTAGCGAAAGTAATCATACCAGTTATTCCCATGAACATTCTCGCGTGCGGCGTGGGCGAGTTAGCCCGCGCTCTAAAGACAAGTTGTTTTTTTAAGTTGTTTCTGTTGTTTTCAAAAGACGACGGTGAAAAACGCAGATGCGCCCGCCAATGATGATCGGCGTATTTTTGGATTGAAAAAGTTGGGGAAATTCAGTAAAGTGTAAACATTCAAAACGCGAAACGCAAGGGATGATGCCTTGCGGAAACAGAAGGAGAAAACTCGATGAAGACTTACGTTTGTACCGTTTGCGGATACGTTTATCAGGGTGAAGAGCCGCCGGCGAATTGCCCTCAGTGCAAGGCCCCTGCTAGCAAGTTCGTGGAGAAGAAGGAAGAGGCTGCCGCTCCCGCGTGGGCGTGCGAGCACCAGATCGGCGTGGCGAAGGGATTGGATCCTGAAGTCGTGGAAGGTCTGAAGATGAATTTCACTGGCGAATGCACGGAAGTTGGGATGTATCTGGCGATGAGCCGTCAGGCTGACCGCGAGGGATATCCGGAAGTCGCCGAGGCGTACAAGCGTATCGCCTTTGAAGAGGCGGAACACGCGGCTAAGTTCGCTGAACTGTTGGGCGAAGTGGTAGTGCCCTGCACCAAGACCAACCTTCAGATGCGCGTGGATGCCGAGGGCGGCGCCTGCGCTGGAAAGTTGGGAATCGCCAAGCGCGCGAAGGAGCTGGGATACGATGCGATCCATGACACGGTGCATGAGATGGCGAAGGACGAAGCGCGTCACGGTGCGGCGTTCGCTGGGCTTCTGAAACGCTACTTTGGCTAAGAACGCGGCGTTTCGCGCCGGCTGAGAAGCTGAAAAGCTGAGAGGCAAGCCGCCAAAGGCGGCAATGACGAGTGACGAATGAAGGGCGGCAAAGCCGCCAGCTGAAAAGCGGGAACGATGGGGATGGGTGTTTAGACACCTGTCCCGCCAATCCTGTCCTGTGGTCACGCGGAAGCGTGACACTCCTTCAGGTGGAGCTGGTGAGCTTTTCGCGACAACTGTAAAAGAAACAAAAAACGGGAAGCGGATGGCCGCTTCCCGTTTTCCTTTTTGGACAATCGAGTCGGAACTATTCCTGATCCAGTCCCTTGCTCTTGAGGTATTCCAGAACCTTCCCGACGGAGGTCAGCTTCTCGCCTTCCTCTTCCGGAATGTCGTCCAGCTTGAACTCTTCCTCAAAGGCCATAATCAGCTCGACCGTGTCAAGTGAATCGGCACCGAGGTCATCGATGAAAGAAGCTTCCGGCGTAACCTGCTCGGCATTCACGCCCAATTTCTCAACGATGATTTGAGTGACCCGTTCTTCAAGTTTGCTTGCCATTTTCTCTGTTTCTCCTAGCTTGTTCGTAGTAAAGGCAACGGCTCACGCCGTGCCGACCCAGTGAATTGTCCATCAGATCATGCCGCCGTTCACACTCAGAACCTGACCCGTTACATAGCTGGCCTCGCTAGAGGCCAGGAATGCGACAGCATTGGCCACATCCCGCTGCGTACCGAAGTTACGCAATGGAATCTGTTCCATGTACTTGTCACGGACTTCCTGTGAGAGGACATCAGTCATTTTGGACGAAATGAATCCGGGGGCTACCGCGTTGCAGCGAATTCCGCGGGAACCCAATTCCTTGGCCGTGGTCTTCGTGAGCGCGATCACCCCGCCTTTGGAGGCGGTGTAGTTCGCCTGTCCGGGGTTGCCCATGATGCCGACAACGGACGCGATGTTCACGATCGCACCGCTGCGCTGCTTCATCATAATGCGCGCGACGGCCTTCGTGAAGAGAAAGACTCCCTTCAGGTTGACGCGCAACACGGCATCCCAGTCGGCCTCCGACATCCGGATCAACAGGCCGTCTTTCGTAATGCCGGCGTTGTTGACCATAATATCGATGGAACCGAAAGCTTTCACAACGGCATCGATCGTCGCGGCGACTTGCTCGCCATCGCCGACATCGACTGCCAGAGGGAGGGCCTTCACGCCAAGGGCTTCCACCTTCGCCTTGGTCTCTTCCAGCCACTCCGCGTTCAAATCGCAAATCGCCAAATTCGCGCCGCCTTCCGCAAGCTTCAGAGCAATTGCTTGACCGATGCCGCGCGCGGCACCTGTGACAATAGCGACCTTTCCGGTAAAATCATAAGCACCCATGTTTACTCCAATCCTTTCACCGTGTTTTCCAACGTGTCCGCATCCTGGACGTTCAGCGTTTTCACGCCCTTGTCGATTCTTCTGATCAGACCGGAAAGCACCTTTCCGGGACCGAATTCAATGAAGGTGTCCGCGCCGGCGCGGATCGCTTCCGTCACGTCATCGCACCAGTGTACACTGTCGGTAACCTGCTGGAGCATCGTGGCCTTGATTGTTTCTGGATCGTCCGCGTGGAGCTTGCCCGTGGCGTTCGCGAGAACGGGAATCGCGGGCTTGTTGAATGCGACGTCGGCAATGACCGTTGCCAGCTTCTCACGCGCGGGCTGCATGATCGGGGAGTGGAACGCACCCGCCACTTTGAGGACGATTGCGCGCAGTTTCATGGCAATGGCTGCCTGTTCCGCCTTCGCCACGTTTTCCTTCGTTCCAGAGAGAACTACCTGCTGTGCGGAGTTGAGGTTGGACTTGTACACGCCGCAACTGGCGCAGATCTCATCCAACTGTTCCGGTGTCGCGCCCATCACGCTGACCATGCCGCTCGGCGTGGCGTCGCAGGATTCCTGCATGAAGGTGCCGCGTGCGCGGAGAACTTTCACCGTTTCCTCAAATCCCAGCACACCAGCCGCATACAGGGCCGTCCATTCTCCGAGACTCAATCCTGCAGCCATCGCGAACTTCACGTCAGGGCATTTTTTTTGGAATGCCCGGTAGGCCGCGACGCTGGTTACGAAAATGGCGGGCTGGCAGATGTCAGACCGAGTCAATTCTTCCGCCGGACCTTCGTAGCAGAGCTTCGCGAGATCCAGTCCGAGAACCTCGTTCGCACGAAGAAACAAGTCCTTAATTTCGGAATCAGCTTCCGAAAAATCCTTGCCCATGCCAGGATATTGCGCACCTTGGCCGGCAAAAACGCAGACATTCAATCCCATAATTTCTCCTTAAGTGATGTCCACTATACCAAAAAAAAGGAAGGATTGCAAGCATTAGGTGAGGGGGAAATACGGGTTGAATGGGATTTTATTTTGTGAAAATGAAATCTTCGAGTGAAAAGGCATCGACTACACAGACGGGGATGAGCGAAGTGTAGCCCCCGGTGGTAGAGACAGTATCCACCAAGCCCTAAAGGGCGGCAGAATAATTTACCGCAGCTCGTCCCTTCTGCCATTTTGTCTTTTATGTCCCTTCCTTGCCTTGTGCCAGCGAGTTAAGCTGAGAGAAGCGGGGAAGCTGAGAAGAAGGTAGTGGGCAATAGGGAGAGTAGGCAGTAGCGGCAGCGGGTGCTTTGCGCCAGCTGAGAAGCGGGGACGATGGGGACGGGAGGTAGCCGCCGGTCTTGCCTATAACTTCGTAGGGCGGCGAGGCCGCCCAGCTGAGAAGCGGGGAAGCTGAGAGGCTGAGAAGTAAGCAACCAGAGGTTGCAGTGACGGATGGGAGGGACGCGCTCCGTCGC
>JAFYDR010000058.1 GCA_017544725.1 Kiritimatiellia bacterium | reverse complement strand
GCGCGGACCGGTTGGTCCACGCACCTCTTTCAAATGTTGTCCTCAAGTTGTTCAGGTTGTTTCCAAAATCCTCTCGTGCGTACGGAATGGATGAATTACGCAGATGCGCCCTCTGCTTCCCCGCTTCGTATTTCCCGATTGTTTTCGGGAGTCCGTTGTTGTAAAATGAAGCGTGATGAATGCAACATTCCAAGAGACTGTTTTGGCGATTTGCAAGAAAGACCCTCGCTATTCGCCCGATGCCTACACCTTTATCATGGAAGGGCTTGACTACACGATTAAAAGCGTACTGAACCTCACGCCGCGTTCCGTCCGTCATGTCAGCGGACAGGAACTCGCGTCGGGATTACGGCAGTATGCGATCGCGACATTCGGTCCGCTCTCGCTCACCGTGCTGACGGAATGGGGGATCCACACCACGGACGACTTCGGGAATCTCGTGATGAACATGGTCGATGCAAAACTCCTTGCCAAACAGGAAAACGATTCGATTGAAGATTTCCACAACCTGTTCGATTTCAAACAGGCCTTCGACTGGCCTGACTGCGAACATCACGACATGCCATGACTCCCTCGCAATTATTCACAGAGAAAAACTTAATCGCGTGGGGTGGACAAGAGGTCTATTCCCAAGCGCAGAAAATTGCCAAGCAAGGGCACGTGCTGAAGGCCGATTTGGAAGGCGCATTGCTCAAGGGCGTGATTCTCCGTCCCGAATCCAGTGAACTTTATACGAGTTGCCTCGTTCATCCGGACGGCTCCGTGGAATCGAGATGTCCCTGCGTAATCAATCGCCATTATGGTCGGGTTTGTCCGCATATCGTCGCGCTCGGCATCATGCTCATGCGACGGTTGTCGGATCCGCTGTTAGAACAAAAATACCAAGAGGAGAAGCGCCACGCATGTCGGATGCAGAACATCGCCAGTGGCGATTATCTGCAACGCAGTCCACAGGGAATCCCCATGCGTATCTGCCTCTCGCTCTCCGAAAACTGGCAATCGGATTTTTGGAAGCAGGAACAACTCAAACTTGCCGTTTTCCTGCTAGAAACGAGTCATTCTCCGGGCGAACAACCCCATGTCCTACCCCCGCAAGCCATCCCGAAAGACCGCGCAGTCAAACTCAGTGACAGCAACGAGAACCTCCTTTCCGTACTGGAGGATATTTGCGAAGGTCCGGTCACAGAACGGATGGAAGTGACGCGAGCCGATTTCCTGAACATTCTGGAGAATGCAGCAGATGCGACAATCGTATCCGGCGGGCACAAATGGAAAATGGAGACGCAAGTCGCTCCCGTCGCCTTGATGGTCGATCTGGACCAAGAGACCGGAGAGTTCTACATTTTCCCACGCGCAGAGTATCCTGATTGGAAAGAGAGCGATGTGCCGAATTTCCTGGTTTCGGGGAACCGGGGCGTGGTCATTTCCCGTGGTCACATCTGGCCGATACGGAACATCCTGCCAATCCCCTACCATTCTATTTACCAGCGAGATGAAATCATTCCGCGCGAGCGGGTGGTCAATTTCTTGGACGGGGACTTGAAAAACTTGCAGAAGGTCTCTCCCGTCATCCTCAGGACTCAACCGGATCTCGTGGAACGGATTCCCGGGAAACCGACACTGACATTGGAGCTGCATGGTTCGCGAGCTTCCCTACGCGCGGAGTTACAAGCGACTTACGGCGATCATACCGTCACGGCAGGCGTGAGAAGTGCGAAAGACAGTTTCGCGGTACCAGACCCCAACGATATCCTGCGCTACTATACCCGCAATTTCAAGGCGGAGGAGACCGCTGTCAAGCAACTCCACAAAACCGGATTCAAGCCACAGGAAGACGGGAAGCTGGTAATCGTCGAATCGCGGGGTGTGCTGAATTTTCTGGGAAGCGGAATGCAACGGCTTCGTCGGCTTGGATGGAAAACCAAGTTCTCGCCGAAGCTGGAGGAGGTCGTGGATTCCCTACCCGTGATCACGCCAGTCGTCGAAATCCAAAAAGAACGCCCCGGATGGTTCGATGTCGGCTTCTCCTTCGATCTACCGAATGGGAGAGGGAAAATTCCGCCCGCCGAAATCCAGTACGCAATCAACCGCGGCGATGCGTTTCTGCAATACAACGGAAATACGCTCCTGATCGATACCGACGCCGTAGAATCCATGCGGTTTGTTTTCAACGACAGCAACTGCAGCGCAAGCTCTCGTCCCGGACACTTCCGCATGAGCCAAGTGTACGCGCCGTTTGTCCAGTCGTCCCTCGAATCGATGGAAGGGATCGATGTCGATCAACCCGCCGACTGGCGCGACAGGGCCTGCCAGCAAAACCGTGACAAGAACACCCGGTTCCGCGAGGTTCCGCTGGAGTACGGGCTTGACCGGATTCTGCGCACCTACCAGAAACAGGGGGTTTACTGGATGCGCTTCTTGGAGGAATCGGGACTGAACGGTCTGCTCGCCGACGAGATGGGATTGGGGAAGACGCTTCAGACACTGACCTGGCTCAGCCTCAAGCGGGTTGACAACGAGGCGAACGGGAAACCGGCAATTGTCATCTGTCCGACCAGCCTGGTCGGCAACTGGGCGCAGGAGGCGGAGAAGTTCGTCCCGCACCTGAAACGGCTGGTTATCAACGGCCCCGACCGGAACGCACTCTTCGAGCAGATTCCACGACACGATTTGGTCATCACCTCCTACGCGCTAATTCGGCGCGACATGGAGAACTATCTCCCCTACCAGTTTTCCGTTGCGGTTTTGGACGAGGCCCAACACATCAAGAACCGTACCACGCAAAATGCCATTGCGGTCAAGCAGATCAACGCCTGCAACAAGCTGGTGCTGACCGGCACGCCGATTGAGAACGGCGTTGCCGACATCTGGTCGATCATGGACTTCCTGATGCCCGACTATCTGGGAAACTACGATTCATTTCATGTCAACTACGAACAGCCGCTGATGGACAACCCGCAGGAGAACGTGGAAATTCAAGAGAAGCTACGGAAGAAACTGCATCCGTTTATCTTGCGCCGTGTCAAGAAGGAGGTCGCGAAAGACCTCCCGGACAAGATCGTGAAAGTCCAGTACTGCCAAATGACGCCAGACCAGGAACAGCTTTACAACGAGGTGTTGGCGGAATACCGACAAAAGATCAAAGATATGGTGCGGCAAAAGGGATTCGAGAAATCGAAGTTCGAGATTTTGGCGATGCTCATGAAACTGCGCCAAATCTGTTGCCACCTCTGGTTGCTCAAAGACAGAAAGAGAAGACCGGGAGAAGAACCCTCCTCAAAAATGGACATCTTCCTGGAGTTGTTAGATGAAGCGATCGACGGCGGACACCGAATCCTCGTATTCAGCCAATTCGTCCAGATGCTGCAACTGATCCGCGACGAACTGGAGAAGCGAAAAATCCCCTACTGTTACCTTGACGGTTCCACGAACGATCGTCTGGAGCAATGCCAGCGATTCAATCAGACGCCATCCATTCCCGTCTTCCTGATCAGCCTGAAGGCAGGCGGAACCGGACTTAACCTGACAGGTGCCGACATGGTGGTACATTTCGACCCGTGGTGGAACCCCGCCGTGGAGGATCAGGCGACCGACCGTGCACACCGCATAGGACAAAAGCGCACCGTGTACAGCGTCAAGCTCATCACACAACATTCGGTCGAAGAACGGGTACTCGCCATGCAGCAAAAAAAGCAAGCGATCATCAACGCGACGATCGACACCTCAGACGCCGCCGTCATCTCAAAACTCACCTTCGATGACCTCAAAGACCTGCTCGGACTGTAGGCGGGCGAGGCGGCAAGCCGGGGCGGCTACGCCGCCAATGAAGAATGAAAAATGACGAATGACGAATGAATGGAGGCAGGAGAGCGCATGTCGCGTGTCTCGTGTCGCGTGTCGTTCGATTGTAGTCGATCGCAATATCTAACCACCCAACCACCAAACCGTTCGCGAAGCGAACCCCGACGAGGACATTGCCCCTCCCTATTCTCTGCGGCCTCGTGCGAACCTCAGCGGCTCTGCGTGAAATTTCTCTCGTCACTCATCATTGCCGCCGCGAGACGGTGGCTCTCCATTCCGAACGAAATGAAGCGTGATGAAATGACAGTACCAGCTCCGAACTCAGAACTCGGAACCTCAGAACTACTCTCGCGAAGCGAGAGTCCTACATGGCCTTTTCGAACTGCTGCTTGAGGCGCTGGTCCGCATCGAAGGCGTGGAGGGAATCCAAGAGTTCCTTCATGTCGCCTTCCATCATGCGGTCAAGGGAATAAAGCGTCAGGTTGATACGGTGATCCGTCATGCGGTTCTGCGGGAAGTTATAGGTGCGAATCCGCTGGGATCGGTCGCCCGAGCCGCGTAGGCTGAGCCGGTTCTGCCCCAACTCCGCCTCTTCCTTTTGACGCTGCATATCTAGGATACGAGACTTCAGCACAGCCATCGCCTTTTCCTTGTTGCGGTGCTGGCTCCGTTCGTCCTGGCACTGCGCGACCAAGCCGGTCGGCAGATGCGTAATGCGCACGGCAGAATAAGTGGTGTTCACTCCCTGACCACCATGTCCGCCCGCGCAGAAAATATCAATCCGAAGTTCAGATTCGGGAATTTGAATGTCGTCCTCTTCGTCCGCTTCGGGGAAGACAACGACGGTTGCCGCCGAGGTGTGGATACGTCCCTGAGCCTCTGTGACCGGAACGCGCTGAACGCGATGCCCGCCGCTCTCGAAACGGAACGCGCCGTATGAACCCTCGCCGACGACGGTAAAAACGATTTCCTTGTACCCGCCCATATCCGTCGAGCTGGAATCCATCACATTGATTTTCCACCCGACCGACTCACAGTAGCGGGAATACATGCGGAAGAGGTCGGCAGCAAACAGGGCTGCCTCCTCTCCGCCGGTTCCGGCACGGACCTCGAATACCGCATTACGGGAATCCACGGCGTCCTGCGGCAACAGTGAGACCAAGACCTCGCGCTCCGCCTGAGGCAAAGCCTCCTCGATCTTCGCGATCTCCTCCTGTGCCATCTGCGCCATTTCCGCATCCGACTCATCGGCGAGCAACATGCGATTCCCCTCCAGATCGTCCAGCAACTTGAAATAAGCCTGTGCGGAACTCTCCAGTTTCTTTAGGGAGGCATGTTCGCGAACCTTCTCGCGGTACAGCTTGGGATTCCCCAGCACGCCCGGATCAGACAAATCCGCTTCACAGGATTTAATCTTCTCCAAGACGCGCTGTATTTGTTCTTTCGGTATCATCGAGCGAACGTCAGTTTATTTCTTCGCCTTCGCAGAAAGGCTGAAATTCGCATAGCGCTTACGGAACGCATCGACACGGCCTTCCGTGTCAACCATCGTCTGCGCACCCGTGAAGTAAGGGTGGCAAGCGGCGCAGGTGTTGACGTTCATCGTCTTGCGCGTGGAACGGGTATGGATCACATTCCCGCAAGCGCAGGTAATGGTCGCATCTTGATACTCAGGGTGAATTCCTTGTTTCATCTTTTTTTCTCCTTCCTCTGTGAGGCGGCTCCTACCGTCTCGGCGATCACCGGAATCCTCCGGCAACCACAAACAAAAGGTAAATTATACCGAATTCCCCTGATGGAATCAAGAGAGAAAAAGTAATGATGAATGAAGTGCCGCCTTGCGGCGGCAATGACGAATGACGAGAGATGGAATTAAGTGGGCTTCGCCCCGAAGTAACGAATGAAATGGTTAAACCTAGATTCCTCGTTTGAAGTCTCACGCGGAGCCGCAGAGGCGCGGAGGAAGCGGGAAACGCCGTACTGACAGGGGTGAAAACGAGGTCCGCTTCAAACATGGCAAGAAATACCATTCACCCGAACGGTGAAAGGAATGCCGATTTAAAACCTTTTACCCATCCTGTTTTTCAACCACGGAATACGCGGAATGCACTGAAAAATCGCGAGTTTCCTGAAAAACCGTTCCGTAAGTTCCATGCATTCCGTGGTTTGGAGATTCCCCAACAAAGGAATTTAGGTTAAAAGGTTAAATCGCCGCTACGCGGCTTGAAATTGGCGGCGCGATCCATTTAATGGGCGAAGCTCGATTTAAAGCAGTCGAAGACTGCGATTTAACCATTTCATTTTTAAGACGTCCCAAGCCGCCTTAACTTAAAGTGAGCCATTCGCTGCGCTGTGCACACGTTATTTTCATCATTGTCGGGGGTACCGCTTTTTTGATAAAATGAATTTTTAACGATGTGTACAGGTGGATTTTCTTTGAACGATTCTTGCGTGTACCCGTAAATCAATCGTGCTGACATTCATCCTACGATGGGAGAAACCCGGATCATGTTCCGATAGATGAGGAGAGTTCGAAATGAAGTGTTTGATGTTTTTGGGAATGACCGCACTGTGGGCTATGGTGTCGTCAGGTGAGGAGGCAGGAACGAAGGCCAAGGCAAGTGGTCTCTTCCCCGCCGATGTCAAGACTGTGGGCATCGTGTCGGTATCGAGTATTCTCCCAAAAGAGAAATTCATTCTCGGCACCAATCGGATTGTCTCCGCCGGGTACCGCGTGAAGGTCATGCCAAATGTCCAAGGCCCACAAGTCGCGCCAGCCGAGACACGCGCACGACTTTTCGAACAGGCCTGGCTTGACCCCGAAATCGACATCATCCTTTTCTCGCGCGGCGGCAAGGGCGCGGCGGACGTGATCGGTCTGATTGACTGGGAGAAGCTGCGTTCGCGCAACATGCGGGTGATCGGATTCAGCGATGTCACACTGGTCGTCAACACGATGCTTGCCAAAAAGGTCGGACACCCCTATACCGGACCGATGCTCTCATCCTTCGGTTCCTGGACGCACAAGTCACGCGACTGGTTCGGAATGATGCTTTCCGGCGCACCGCTCCCGCCTGTCAAAGTGAAGGTTCTCAAGGCGGGCGCCGCGAAAGGACTGCCGATGGGCGGCCATGTCACACGGATGCATCACCTGTTTAAAAACGGAAATGCGCCATCGACGGCGGGACGCATCGTCTTCTTCGAGTGCACGGCAAACTATTCCGTCAAACAGCTCACAGCACAGCTGGAGGAGATGCGTAACGCCGGTTACCTGAAGGATGCGGCGGCCGTGGTCTTTGCCGATTTCCGCCACACGGGGAAAGACCGCGCGGTTCTGGACCAGTTCATTCAAACTTTTGCGGGAACGCTCCCCTGTCCCGTCTTTGCGGATTATCCCTACGGCCATTGCCCCAGCAGTCTGCTGATCGATTTCCAACGCGAAGCGGAAATCGCGCCGAACGGCACGTTCACCTGGCAGTAGCCGGTAACATCGAAAACTGACTGAACGAAAGGAAGCACACATGAATCAGATTCTCACGATCGTTTGCGCCGGGCTTTGCGCCACGGCGGCAGCCCTTCCCGCATTGGCGGAACAACCTCTGGTGATGCGCAACATCGCGCACCGGGGCATGTGGGACAAGGAAGTACCGCAAAACACCATCGAAGCTATCAGTCGCGCATACCAATCTGGCGCGACATGGGTCGAGACCGATTTCCACCACACGAAGGCCGGACAGATGGTCTGCATCCATGCCGAGGGAGAACTGAAGAGATACACCGGATGCAAAAAGAAAATCGTGGATCTAACGAGGGAAGATGTTGCGACCTTAAACCTCGGCGCGGCTGACGGATTGCCTAAGACCTACCGCATTCCCCTGCTTGACCAGGTTCTGGCAGTCGTGCCGAAGCACGGCGTACTGCAAGCGGAAATCAAGGGGTACTCACCGCAATACGCCGACATCTTCGACGCGGCGGTCAAGAAAGCGGGACTTTCGGAGACGAACATCGTCGTCTCGTCCTTCCAGTATGAGGCACTCAAAGATTTCAAGTCGCGCTACCCGAAATACCGGACAGTGTGGTTGACCGGACTCAAGAAGACGGTTCCCTTCAACGCGCAAGAGTACATCAAGAAATGCAAGACCGCCAAGATCGAGGTCTTCTGTCCTGGGTGCGGATCGACACGTAACGTGATGATGCCTGCGGATGCGGATGCCATCCGCGCAGCCGGTCTGGAATTCCGCGTGTACGGAGCCAATTCGCAGAAGGACTTGGAACAAGCCAAAGCCCTCGGAGCGGTCGGCTTCACCTGTAACCACTGGAAACAGGCGTTCGACTGGGCCAAGGAAATCGGCGGTATCCAACTTCTTCCCTAGTGTGGCGGGCGGTAAGGCCGCCAGCTGAGAAGCGGGGAAGCTGAGAGGCTGAGAAGCGGGGGCGATGGGGACAATGGAGACGGATGTTTAGCCGCCAGTCCCACACGGAATGTCGCATGACGTGTGTCGCGCGTCATATGTCGGGAGAGGTAACGCCCTCGTTGCCTTTATGTGATAGACTATTCGGCGCAGGAATGTCCATGAGGATAACTTTGGAAACTACCGCTTCTCGTCACTCGTCACTCGTCACTACTTCGCGCAGCGAAGTTGTTGTTCCTGTTGTTTTCATTTTCAAAAGACGACGAGGAAATACGCAGATGCGCCTGTTCACTTCGAACTCAGAACTTTTACCTTGTAATTCCTTGCCAAAACCCTATACTGGAATTCGTTTCAAAACTGATTGTGAGGAGCACCATGTCTTTTCTAGAGAGAATTCTTTCCAACCCGCAGGAATACACGCTGGATGTCGAGAAGTTGGGGGAGTGCAAAATCCCCTCCCCGATCCGCAACCGCAGTGATTTCATTCAGGACCACGAACGGATCATCGTAACGGAAAACCAGAAACTCCTGCACTTCCTCACGAAAAAACTCGGAGAAGAACCCTCCTTCGAACGTGCGGGACCTCACCAGAAGATCTTCCACGATCCCGCTTGGAGCCGCGTTGCCATCGTCACAGCCGGAGGGCTATGCCCCGGCCTGAACCACGTGATCAAAGGGTTGGTGGAAATCCTGACTTTCGATTACAACATCCGTACGATCTACGGCATCCGTTACGGGTACGCCGGTCTGATTCCCAGTTACGGATACGAACCGTTGATGTTGAATCCCGACAATGTTGACACGATTCACGAGAAAGGCGGAACGGTGCTGGGATCTTCTCGTGGGCAGCAAGATACGAGCGAGCTGGTCGATACGCTGGTTCGCATGAATATCAACCTGTTATTCTGCGCCGGCGGTGACGGTTCACTCCGCTGTGCACACGACATCGCGATGGAATGCAAGAACCGGAAGCTGAACATCAGCGTCGTCGGCATTCCCAAGACAATCGACAATGACCTACAGTTCGTTGGTCGTTCCTTCGGATTCGAGACGGCCGTGTTGGAAGCGACCAACATCATTCGTGCGGCACACACCGAGGCGAAAGGTACATTCAACGGCATCGGGTTGGTGAAGCTGATGGGCCGTGATTCCGGATTCATCGCGGCCTACGCGACTTTGGCGAATCCTGTCGTCAACTTCTGCCTCATTCCCGAACTCGACTTCGAATTGGATGGAAAGCACGGTCTGCTAGAGGCGCTGAACCGCCGCTTCCTGTCGGGTAAAGACCATTGCGTAATTGTCGTGGCAGAAGGCGCAGGACAGAAGCTGATCGCCGATGAACCGATCCGAAAGGACGCATCCGGCAACATCCTGAAGAAGGACATTGGAGAATTCTTGAAAAACCGCATCACCGCGTATTTTCAGGAGACGAAGCAGATCGCGTCTGTTAAGTACTTCGATCCAAGCTACACGATTCGCAGCGTCCCCGCACGCGGAACCGACGCCATCCGCTGTTACATGCTCGCGCGAAACGCCGTACATGCAGCGATGGCTGGACGGACAGACTGTGTGGTCGGCAACCAGAACGACTGGTACACGCTCGTGCCGATCAAACTCGCGACACTGGAACGGCAGAAGGTCAGTCTATCCAGCGACCTGTGGCGCGCACTGATGGACGCAACCGGACAGGCAGTCTATTTCAACGGGCGGGCAAAGGTCGTCGATGCGGTCTTGCCATAACGAATCAACTGCAGGTTCCGGCATACGTTCCAGAATCCGCAACGCACAAGAAAGGAAAACCATGAATCGCAGATCATTTCTCGTCACCATCGGAGCTGCCGCCGCCGCAACGGTTGCAGTCGCAGCCGAAACCCCGGCTGACAACAGCAAGGTTCTTCTCGTCTCATCCGACCCGTCGGGTCTTCCGTTAAAGGATTCCATCGTCGAGCATCTTCGCGAAACCGGATACACAGTCGTGGATCTCGGTACGAAAAAGGGAGGCGAGACTGTCCCCTACTATGAAGCTGCCGCCCGCGCCTGCAAGGCAATCCAACGCGGAGAAGCGACGCGCGCAATCCTCTTCTGCGGAACCGGTATGGGCGTGTCGATCACGGCAAACCACTTCAAGGGAATCCGCGCCTCCGTCGTCGAATCGGTGGAATCCACGAAAGCGTGCCGTACCATCAACAACGCAAATGTCCTCTGCATGGGCAACCGCTACTGGGGAGACCGCAAAAAGGCGAACGAGGCCGTCGATGCATTCCTCTCCACGCCTTTCGCAGAAAACAACGACTTCCTGCGCGAAGCCGCCAAGAAAGTCGAAGAACTTCGCGACTAAAGGGAAAACGTAGGCACAAGCTGACTGCCGCCAGCAACCGGAGGCGGGCGCGCTTCCTGCCACGGGACTACTGGGATAGACGCGACGACCGGGACACGAGAAACGCCTCGTTGCCCCCCGCCTCCCCGCTTCTCAGCTGGTGCGAAATAGCCCGCCTGTTGCAAAACATTTTTGTCACAAATAACAAAATTGTATCCTTCAGTCCTAATTTTGTCCAACAAATATGGAGTTCTGTTGACCATCGTGCTATGGTATAATTTATGCTTTAATTTAAGAAATACCCATATTGGATGGGTATGGATGTTAACCGCCCTCCTGGCGGTTCTTAAGTTGAGGAATTAACAATGGGTTATGTTCAGAACGTACTCGAGACCGTTAAGAAACGCAATCCTAACGAACCCGAGTTTTTGCAGGCAGTAGAAGAAGTCCTTTCCACCTTGGCGCCGGTTATCAAGAAGCGTCCGCAGTATGAAAAGGCACACATTCTGGAACGTATCGTAGAACCTGAGCGCGTGATCATGTTCCGCGTCCCGTGGATGGATGACAAGGGCGAGTTCCATGTGAACCGCGGCTTCCGTGTTGAGTTCAATTCCGCGATCGGCCCCTACAAGGGCGGACTCCGTTTCCGCAGCACTGTGACGCTGGGCATGTTGAAGTTCCTCGGCTTCGAACAGATCTTCAAGAACTCCCTGACAACCCTCCCGATGGGTGGTGGCAAGGGCGGATCCGACTTTGACCCGAAAGGAAAGAGCGATGCGGAAGTGATGCGTTTCTGCCAGTCGTTCATGACGGAACTCTATCGTCATATCGGTCCGGACACGGACGTTCCCGCTGGCGACCAGGGTGTCGGCGGTCGCGAGATCGGTTTCCTGTTCGGTCAATACAAGCGCATCACGAATACCTTTACCGGCGTGTTGACCGGCAAGGGCCTGACATGGGGCGGTTCCCTCATTCGTCCGGAAGCGACCGGTTACGGCTGCGTCTATTTCGCCGAAAAGATGCTGGAGAAGCGCGGAGAGAATTTCGAGGGTAAGGTTTGCGCGGTCTCCGGTTCCGGAAACGTGGCACAGTACCTGACCCAGAAGCTCATCCAGTTGGGCGCAAAACCGGTAACGCTCTCCGACTCCAACGGCTTCATCTACGTGAAGGACGGTATCGATGCTGATCTCTTGGCTTACATCATGGATCTCAAGAACGTGCAGCGCGGCCGCATCAAGGAAGCCGCGAAGAAGTACCCGAAGTCAGTGAAATACTTCGAAGGCAAGCGTCCGTGGGGCGTTGTGGCGAATTGCGCGTTCCCGTGCGCGACCCAGAACGAACTGAACGGCGAAGAGGCCGCGGAACTGGTGAAGAACGGCTGCACGCTGGTTGGCGAAGGCGCGAACATGCCTAGCACGCCGGAAGCGATCGAAATCTTCCTGAAGAACAAGCTGATGTACTCGCCCGGCAAGGCGTCAAACGCCGGTGGCGTGGCGACCTCCGGTCTGGAAATGTCCCAGAACTCCCAGCGTTACAGCTGGACGGCGGAAGAAGTCGATGCGAAACTCAAGGGTATCATGGTCAGCATCCATGACGCCTGCTGGGAAGCGGCGGCTGAATTCGGCCACAAGGGCAACTACGTGATGGGCGCGAACATCGCGGGCTTCACCAAGGTAGCCACGGCGATGCTCCAGCAGGGACTCGTCTAATCACCATTCCATTCAAAACTCCAACGCGGCAGGGGGCAACTCCTGTCGCGCTTTTGTTTTCTCATGCGGAGATGCGAGGGCGGTTGACGTCGCCCGGCTGAAAAGCGTGTTAAGCTGATTAAATTGGGCAACGGGGACGTTGCCCCGCCCTGCGTAACGATGATGCCCTCGTCGTCGATCTCGACTGAAATCGAACGATACGCGACAAGCCCCCTCTCGTCACTTTTCACTCGTCACTCGCCACTCGTCATTGCCGCCTTCGGCGGCTTGCTTCTCAGCATCTCAGCTTCCCCGCTTCTCAGCTGGTGGCGAAGCCACCTATCATTCGTCATTCGTCACTGCCGCCTTGACGGCTCTTCATTTTTCTTTCTTCATTCTTCATTTCCCTCTGGCGGCGAAGCCGCCTATCATTCGTCACTCGTCATTCGTCACTCGTCATTCGTCACTCGTCACTGGCGGCGAAGCCGCCCATCGATTTCTTTGATTTTGCGCTGGAATTTTGGGCGCGATAAATCTATACTAACCTTCGAGCAAAGGTTCAACAGGGTATGTACTCACAGACACAAGTAGATGATGGGCAGAGCGCATGAGCCGGATTCTCTTCATAACGACAACGCCAGACACACCGTGGGTAGGATCGTGCCAGCGCGTGCGTCAGACGATTGACGCACTGCTCGCCGCAGGGAATTCCGTCGATCTCTTGTGTGTCCATTCCCGTCAGATGCTCTCGCATCCCGCTCTGACAGTCCGCTACGCAAGCCGCATGTCGCTCTTCCAGAATCTTCCCGAAGGCCCGTCTTTTCGACGCGGGATTCTCGACATCATCCTGCTCGTCAAGGCATTGTTGTTGGCGGGGAACGGCGGATACGACTTGATCCACGGCGTAAACGATTCGGGAGTCGTAGCCTATCTAGTCTCCCGTATTCATCAGATCCCATACGTCATCGACCGTGTCTCGGATTACGATTGGAATCAAAGAACTTCTTTCCTCGGCGGAAGAATCCGCCGTTTCTTCGAGCGGAAAGCTCTTCTAAAAGCGGATGCCGTGATTGGGAACAGCACCTCCGTCATTTCCCTTCTCTCCTCCATCGGGCGACGGAGCCGAGCTTGCGTAATTCCAGATATTCCCGCGTTAGATCCGGACATCCCGGAAGCCGAACTCAAGGTTGCGCAGGAACGATATCATTCCACCTCGGCACCGCTAATCACCTGTGTCGGCTCGTTCGACAAATTCCACGGACTGGACATTTTCTTCAATGCGATGCCCCATGTTCTCAACGAACTTCCCAATGCGAAATTCGCCGTTGTCGGCGGGTCACGCAACGAAGTCGTAAAACTCTCCAAGGCGTTGAAACGGGCGGGAATTCTCGCCGCCGTTTCTTTCCCCGGCAGGCTGCCACCGGCAGAACTGGCGGCCCTGCTTCAGGTTTCCGATGTTTTGGTTTCCCCTCGACGAGAGGGTTCGACAGCTCCGATTAAAGTGCTGGATTATCTAGCCGCGAACCGCCCGATCGTAGCGGTCGATACCCCCGCAAACCGTTCCATCCTCTCGCCTGACAATGCGGTCATCACGCCGATGACCCCAGAAGGGCTCGCGGAAGGCATCTTGCGCCTTTGCCATTTCCCCGGACTCGGAACCAGCCTTTCTCGTAAATGCACACCCACTCTGCAACGCGAAAGCCGTACGCCGAAAGCGTTCCGTCAAGCGTTGCGCCACTGCTACGACTACGTGATCCTGCAACGCAAAAAGAAAAAGCTGCAGAAAACAAACGATACCAAACGGAGTCGTTGAAGAGCTGTTAGCTTTTCGCTACAAGCTTTTAGGAATTAGTCCACAAAGCAACCCCTCGACAACGAGGGCACAACAAGCGCGTTCCAAGTTTGGAGTTCAGTTCGCGGGCATACTATGCCCGCGCTTCCGCATAGGGCAACTGCCTGCCGCCTATTCCCTGCCGCCTATTCCCTACTGCCTTCTGAAACTACTCTTCGCCCATCAACTTCTTGTGATAGGCGTGCATTTCCTCGTCCGAGTCGTATTTCTTGGACTTCCAGTCCAGATGCGGCGCAGGATTCCGGGGAATGATGTGGACATGCACATGCGGAACGGTTTGTCCCGCCGCTGCACCGTTGTTCTGCAGCACATTGAAACCTTCGCACCCGAGCCGTTGCCGAACAATCCCGGCGATTTTCTGGACGCCTTTTGCGAGTTTCACCAATACCTCTTCCGGGAGATCGGTAATCGTCTGCGCATGATATTTCGGGACAACCAGAACGTGCCCCTTCGAAAAGGGGTTGATGTCCATGAACGACATCAGATCTTCGTCTTCGTAAATCTTCAGCGAGGGGATTTCCCCTGCGATGATCTTGCAGAAAATGCAATTCGAATCGTGTACCATACTATCCTCCTTCAGCGTAAAACCGTGGCACCGAGCACCACAAAGAAAACTCCCACCAACAAATTGCCGATACCGAACAGGCGGAAACGCGACGGCGTCGCCATCGCCCACTCAAGCCACTGTCTCTGTTTCCACGGGTAGAGCAGTTGGATCATTCCTTTCACGATACAGAAATAGGCGAAGATGATCAACGCGAGACGCCACGGAGAATCATGGACGCGGGCGACATGCAACAAGCTGTACGGGAAGAGGCAGAGGATCCCGCCCCAGGCGCGACAAGGCAACAGATTGTCCAACACCCACCATGTCAGCGGGATGCACACGACGGCAATCACCCACGCGAACTTCTTATACGGCTCCAGAAAATCCAACCCCATCTGGGTCGTCGCCCATGCCGCCCAAAGCCAAGCGATGACGGTCAGCACCATGCCCAACCACCTGCAACGCGGAAAAGCCTTCAGACAACGTGCCGACAGTTCGGAGGCGAAGAGAACGAACGCGCCTCCAATGGACAATAATGCACCCAACAAAAAACTCCAGCATGACAATGACATGATTATTCCTCGCTTTTCACCTGATTCGTTTTTGACGACTTACGCTCCATCTGCTTGATCGTCTGAACAAATTCCTCGACGTCGTGGAAACGGCGATAGACCGAGGCGAACCGAACGTAGGCGACATCGTCAATCGCATGAAGACGACGCATCACTTCTTCGCCCACCTGCTGCGTGGTCACCTCGGTCAGATTGTCAAACGCCTCCAGAACTTGATCGATCAAATCCTGAATCTGGTCTTTGGAGATTGGACGCTTCTCACAAGCCCGCATGATTCCACGACGCAATTTCTCACGACTGAATTCCTCGCTTGTCCCATCCCGTTTCTTTACACGCAACTCGTCGCGCACGATTTCTTCAAACGTCGTGTAACGGTACTGGCAATCGATACACTGGCGACGACGACGGATCACCGCGCCGTCACGTGCGGAACGGGAATCCAAAACCTTGTCGTTGTCTTTCCCACATTTCGGGCAGCGCATACTTCTACTCACCTCCGGTTAATGCCATCGTGCGGTCGATGATCTTGTCCACCGCCAAATCCTTCAGCATACAGGATTCGGGAACGGAAAGATTGGTGACGTGTTCCAGCCGCGCCTCCGGCAAATCCATCCCGTACACGACTACCTTTATGTCCTTCGTGTGCGGCAGACGCCGTAACATCGAAACCGCCTCGTCCGCACTCATGCCCGGCAATTCAAGGCGCATAACAATCGCGTCCGGTTTGCTCAAGACGCACTGTTCAACAGCCTCATTTCCCGTAGATACGGCGATGGTCTCGCATCCGGCGCGCCCGAACTCCACACGCAGACGTTCAAGTAGAACGGGATCACTCTCCGCCACCACGACGCGCCGTAACGAAACGGAATCGGACTCCGCCGCCGTGTGAATTCCGTCATGGGCGGTCTCAAACAGGATACGGTTAATTTCCGCCGAGAGATCCTGTGGATCGCATGGCTTCGCAATAAATCCGGCGATATTCTTATCCGAGAAATACTCGCCCATCATCGAGCGCGCGGTCAACACCAGCACGGGATAAAGCGTGGAACCATCCGGATTCGTGATGCGATCCAGTACCCCCTTGCCGCCGATTCCCGGCATACTCATGTCGAGAATCACCAAGTCCGGCTGGAAAGGACGCATCTTGATCATCGCCTCCTCTCCACTTGAAACACAGGCGACATCATATCCTTCAAAGCTGAGAAAATCTCCCAATGTCTCCAGCAGACTCGGATCATCGTCCACCAGCAACAATTTCCGTTTCTTGTCCATTACGTTTCCTTTCTCTCACCTTCGTGATGTCCAAAAACGAGCGATAGTATATCATATCGAAACGGGAAAGGTCAAAGTCGGAATGCGAATATCGAAGAGATAGGCAGCAGGGAGTAGGCAATAGGGTGTGGGGAGTAGGCAATAGGCAGTAGTGCCGCACGAAAACGCGGGCATACTATGCCCGCGAACAGAACTCCAAACTGGAGGCTCTTTCCGCTCCTCTCATTCTTCACTCATCATTCTTAATTCTTCATTTTCATTGGCAACACCAGCCGTTTGCGTCTTGACGATTATGTCCAAAAAAGCTAGAGTATGCGCTCTTTTGCGGCAATCAAGGGGGCTACCCCAACAGGTGTTTTTAGGATGACAACTCGAACCATGCTTTTCAAACTTGCATTCGTGGATTCTATCCCTGTTCTCATGGGATATTCCACGATGGGGTTTGCCGCCGGCATGTTGCTGGCCGTTCAGGGGGAAATTGCCTGGGCGCCGTTTTGGGGAATGGTGACAAGCGCGGCCTTCGAGTCTGGTCCGCTCCAATATCTTTTTGTTGATTGGGTGAAAACCACGCTTGCCATCGGGAGCGTCCTGCTGGTGACGCTCTGCGTGAATTTCCGTTATTCCCTCTATGGGCTTTCGCTGATTGAACGTTTCCAATGCGCGTCCCGCTGGCAGAAAGCCTACCTGATTGGTACAATCACGGACGAGACATACGCCATCCAGACAAGCAGCCGTCTGAAAGGGAAACGGTATGTCACCTATTGCCTCCTGTTGACGATGCTTGATCACTTCTATTGGATCGCGGGGGTCACGCTGGGAGCGACCGTTGGTGTTCTGGCAAAAGATCTTTTCTCGCCAGACCGAATGCAATCGGTTACCAAAGGAATCGATTTTTCCATGACCGCTCTCTTTCTGGTAATCCTCACGGATCAAGTCCGCGAACGTCCGGGACGTATTCCTGCCGCAATCGGGTTTGCCGCCGCATTACTGTCTTGTCTGGCGTTCGGAAGAGCGAACATGTTGATTCCAACCGTCCTTGCCATCTTGACGGCATTTGTTCTTCTCAGGAGGTGGCTGGATGACTAACAAAGCTTGCTATGCATTCACCGTCCTGCTGACAGTTGGAGCACTTTCCTACCTGTTGCGAGCCCTTCCGTTCCTTCTTTTCGGCGGACGGAAAGAACCGCCGCAAATCGTACGATACGTGGGACGGATGCTCTCGCCTGCCGCGATTGCCATGCTAGTGGTGTACTGTTTCGCAGGTTTGTCCGCACCAGAGGTCAAAACGCCCATCACACTCCTCGCTCCGTATCTCGCAGGAACCCTGACAATCGTCTTGCAACTCTGGAAACGCAACCCGCTAATTTCCATCCTCCTCGGAACTGCGTTGTACATGGTGCTGGTGCAGTAGTGAAGAGGTTAGGTAGTTTGGTGGTTGGGTGGTTAGGTAGTTGGGTGGTTAGGTAGTTGGGTGGTTAGTCCACCGCCCGTGCCACGCGCGGGAACGTTCATGGGGATAACTTTCGTTTCGACGACGAGGGCGTCGTCGTTACGCGGACGCGGCGGAGCGCGTCCCTCCCATTCGTCACTGCAACCTCTGGTTGCTTACTTCTCAGCCTCTCAGCTTCCCCGCTTCTCAGCTGGGCGGCTTCGCCGCCCAGTTATAGGCAAGCTC
>JAFYDR010000057.1 GCA_017544725.1 Kiritimatiellia bacterium | reverse complement strand
CCGCGCAATACCAGTGATAGACCACACCGTTGTGTTGAAGCACCCACGGTTTGTGTGCGAACTGTCGATCCCACGACTCGGAGGGGCGAATCAGGGGCGAGCCTGTCCATTTCGTCCAGTGTGCCAGATCGTACGAGCAGGCGAAGGTATCGAATGCAGCCCCGTTTTTCGGTTCCCAGAATGCACCAAAGTAAAACATCACCCAGACCTTCCCGATCCGCGTGATCATCGGATCGCCACTGATACCGAGTGAACGGGCGGGATCACCGTTCTCCACAACCGAGTCCTCGCCGTACCGGGTCCAGTGCAACATATCCCGCGAAATCGCCATCCCGATACTCTCGCCGCGCTTCTTCCCATTGGGGAACTTACTCTTGCCGTTGTAGAACATGACAAAGGGAGCACCGAGTGATTCCTCCCGATCCCAGACGACAAAGGACTTGTAAAGTGTCGTGCGCTCAAAGACTCGCGCATCCGGTTGCCACGGTGCCAGTACGGGGTTACGATTGTAGCGCGTCCACGGTTCAGCTTTCGTCGGATCGTTCGACCAAGCAACTCCAATCGAAAGCGGATCCGTCTCATATCCCTTCAGAGAACCTCCCAAGTAGGTCATCCAGTATTTTCCATTGAACGGAAGAATCGTGTTTGCGCCACCCCACTCACTCGTGAAAAGTGACGGACCTCCGTCCGCCTGCCAGCAATCCCACGTGTGGCTCTCCCCGTATGGCAGAATCTTCCCCTGCCGTTCCCAATGTAAGAGGTCGGAACTCTTGGCGAGATAGGTCTCGTACCCGTTCTGATCAAACATGATATAGAACATATACCAAGCATCGCCCATCCGAAAAACATTCGGATTGTCCAGCATTTTTCCCCTTTCCGGCTCCAGCACCACACCATATTTGTACGGAGTCTTAACCTCCTCGAAGATGCGGTTCATCACCTCCGGCTCAACCTCTCGGCGTACGGTCTCACCGCGGGTCGTGATCGCCGACAACATCGCCGACAGAACAACGCAAACCGTTCCTTTCCTCATGCTTCTCCTCCTGCGCCCTTCCCTCGCCGTGTCGTCACTTCAAATCCGCTGGATAACCCAACAACTGATAGGCGATTGCCTTCGCCATGCGGCGATGCCCCTCCGCATTCGGATGAAGCAGATCGTTCTTCGTATCGTGGAAAAACCGTCCATGCGATTGGGTTAAAGGGTAGAGTCCGCTGACGCTGTTGAGGTCGATCACTGGAACTGCCCAGACATTTCCCGCTTCCTTAATCACATCCACGTAGGCATCGACATAAAGCCCGATCTGGTTGGGAAAGGATTCTTCGGGCTGGATATTGGCTCCTCCGAATTGCGCAAAACCGCGATGAATCGGAGTCAGAAGAATCACCTGTTGCATCGGGAAGTTTTCCTTAATGTATTCCATCACCACGTTGATACGACCACGGAATGTCTTCTGATCCCGGTTGGGATGGCGACGGGGAAGCACAACCTCGCGTCCGTGCGAGTTGACCTTCTCGTCTCTAGTCAGCCACCACTCGCCCAACGGAACACCAGAATTGTAGTCATTTGTGCCTGCAAAAATCAGGATTGCATCGACCCCGTTCCCCTTCTCTTCCTTCAGCTTCTTCGCCTGCCCCAGAACTCCGTTCCAGTCATGACCATTGATTCCATAGACCCACGACTCGAACCCCATCATCTGGGAGAGATAGAGCCAGTAATTCGCGGATGTCCCGATCTTGCGCTTGTCGGTAATCGAATCGCCCAGAAACGCAACCTTCTTGCCCGCCCATTGGCTTGTCATCGTTTGGGCAACGGGCGAAGTCTCGCCCAGCGACAAGAATGCCGTAAGCACCACAATCATTCCACACAACATGTTTTTCATACTGACCGTTCCTTCCTTACTCAGTGATCCGATTCCGTTTGAACGTGAAGAAGAGCGAGATGAGCATCAGGCAACCCGCCAAAGCATAAACCCCACCCATGAACGCAAAGCCGTACTCGAAGCCCGCAACCTGATACTTCTCGGAAAGATGTCCCATCAGGATACCGGAAAGCCCGCCAAAGAAGAACGCGATCATGTTCAGGAGTCCCACTGCGGTTGAACGATACTTCGGAGCAATCACATCGAAGAGGGAGGCGTGCGTATTCACCTCAAAACATCCACGGAAAACACCATAGAGCGCCACTGCAATCCAGGTCGTCACAAGACTCGGAGCGAACGCCATAAACACGAGCGCAGGCGCACCCAAGAAGAGCGCACAGGACTGGAAGAGCAAGCGAAAACGGGGATAGCGTTTCACGAGCGCATCAGTCAAGAATCCACCCGCCATGATCGCGGCGAAGGCGCAGATGTGGTGGTAGAGCATCGTGCCGTTTCCTGCCACGGCAACCGCTTTGTCACCCAACTCTGCCGCGAACTTCTGCGCCACGAATTTGGGAGCCCAGAAGAGGTAGGCGTTATTCACGAACACGATTGCGATAAATCCGCTTGTCGCCAACAACGCGGAAGAATTGCAGAAGTAGGCTCTCAGTCCCTCGATCAACGGAGATTTCTTCTCCTCGGGAACAGCAAGTTCCTTCTTTTCAGGAGTATCCTTCTTGTCTTTCAGGAAGAAGATGAACAGGATGCCAAGGACAAAGCCAAGCGCACCGAAGATAATGAACACGGGACGCCAGTAACCAAGTTCACCGAAATGCTGTGTAACCCACGCGCTCCCCTTCAATCCATTTAGAATCCACGCGACAAGCGCACCGGATGTCATCAATCCGATATACAACGCAGCCTGATGAACCGATAGGGCTACCGACCGCGTTTCCTTGTGGTGTGCCGCAATCAGCGCGTAGGCACTTGGTGCGTAGAACGACTCGCCGCCTCCCGTCGCGATAGAACGGAAGAACATCACGCATGCGTAGGCAGAGATTCCGATTCCCAGAATCATGAAGTTGCCAACAAATCCCATACACACCGTCATGAGAGACCAAAACATCAGCGAAATCGTGATGATCCACTTACGACTAAACCGATCCCCGCAGAACCCTGCGATTGTCGTCATCAATGCGAGTGTCCACGAGAGAACCGTATTGATCCAACCGATCTGCACGTCCGAGAGATGCAACTCATCCTGAATCGGAATCGTCAAGAGACCGAACAGTGCTCGATCCGCCTGATGAAAGAAGAAGGCGAAGGAAAGCATCGCCAACAAAATCCACTTGTACCCGTTTTTCATACAACATCCTCTCGATTTTCAACAAGCCGACCAGCGGTTTTCACATCCAAACCGATTGATGACCTGTATCAACATGCCATTCAGTTTATCATACTCCCCCAAAACCTCAACCCCGATTTTCAGGGGACCGGCCGCCAAAGGCGGCAATGAAGAATGAAGAAAGAAAGATGACGAATGACAGGCGGCGAAGCCGCCAGCTGAGAAGCTGAGAAGTTGAGAAGTAAGCCACCAATGAAATGAAGAATGGCGGACGGAGGAAAGCAATCACTCGTCCCTTTTGTCTTTTCCGTCCTTTATGTCCCTGTCCCTGCCTTTCAACCTCCCCGCCTTTCAGCCTACCCCGCTTAACCAGCTTAACACGCTTACCCAGCAGGCGGCATCGTCGCCACGCTTTTAGCTAGCGTTAGTGCATCAAGGTATGTTACAATGGTTTCGTTTTCAGGAACAAGGAGGAAGGATGTTGATGAATACCACGTTGTATTTTGATGAGACGATGACAGGCGGCAGCCTGTCGCACCAATTGGAAGGAACAAAGACGTTAACCAGTCGCATCGGACTAGTTTACCGCAGGGCGTCGTTCGCGTTTCTCGTTGGACTCCTTGTGCCGTCCGTACAAGCCACATGGACGCCCGGTGAACCGGTCACGACCTATTGGGCTGGTCCCGGCTATCCGGGAAACGATCCGCTCTCTGACAAGTGGCTTGCGCAGTTGAAAGAGGGTGGGTTCAACACGGTTTGGGCAACGAGTGTAGAAGAACTGGATCTCGCCGCAAAGTATGGGATGCGCGTCATCTTCCGGATTCCTGATATTTCGGACAAAATTCTTGACCTGCCCGAAGCGGAAGAGTCTGCGACCGCCAAGTTGATTGCCCGAATCAAGAACCACCCCGCTCTTTACATCTATTCCATTCACGATGAACCGCCGGTTAGCCTCTTCGCACCGTTGGCACGTAAGAAGACATGGATCGGACGCCATGATCCGAATCATGCGGTGTGGGTCAATTTGCTGCCGACTTACGCGAACAACAAGCAACTGGGTGTCGAGGGAGAAATCATCCGCGCCTACTGGGAACACGTGCGGTTGTTCGGCGAAATCTTCCGTCCCGAATTCATCACCTACGACCACTACCAGTTCACCCGCAACGGCGACAATCCGAACTACCTGTTAAATCTTGGTATCATCCGCCAGAGTGCGGCTGCGCAAAACGTTCCTTTCTGGAACGGTGTACAGGCCTGTACGTGGGTTCCCGGTTCTGCCGCATCCCCTTCTTCACCGCGCATCCCCGGATCCGACGAAATGCGTTTCCTCGTTTATACCACAGCCGCTTACGGCGCACAGGGCATTTATTACTACGTTTATTGCCGTCAGGGTCACGAAGGAAGTATCGTCGCTCTCGACGGTACGCCTGACGAAAAATTCCATGTGTCAAAAGACCTCAACCGCGAGTTCATCTCCCTTGCAAAGGAACTTGCCACGCTACGCTTTACAGGCGCATATCTACAAGGCGTTCACGCCCCCGGAAGCACACCTTGGTGCGAACAGGCACTGTTGAAGATCACGCCCGAAACGCCCGCAAGCGAACTTCAGCCCAAGAAAGAACTGACAGACACGACACTTGTATCCCGTTTCGAAGCACCGGGCAAGCCTACGCATCTGATGGTAGTGAATCTCGATTACCGGAAAGACCGAAACATCCGAATTACAGCACCGTCCAAAGTCTCGAAGTTCGACGCCCTGAAGCGCACCTGGACATCGATAGAAAGCAACTCATTCGATCTGATGCTCCTCCGCGGATCAGGCGTCCTCTTGCGTTTGCACTAACCGCCTCGTCGCTACTTCGTGTACGGAGTTACGAGTGACGAATGACAAGTGACGAATGACGGACGAATAAAAACGATCACTTGTCCCTTTTGTCTTTTTCGTCCTTTCTGTCCCTTCGCGCACTCGGCTTGCTTCGCAAATGGTTCGGTGGTTAGGTGTTTTGGATGCTTAACTCGCTAACCAGCCTAACACGCTTAACCAACTGGCGGAAAAGCCGCCGTCCCCGCTTCTCAGCTTCCCCGCTTCTCAGCCTAACTAGCCTAACTGGCTGGCGCGAAGCGCCTAGCTGGCGGCAAAACCGCCGTCCCCTACTGCTTCTTTTTTTCTCCCGTCTGCTCATCCTTTTCACGGATCGCGCGGATCTGGTCAGCGAAGACACTGTAGAATATTTCTTGGAGAAGTGGACGTTTCTTGTCCGTGATCTTCCGGAATGCGTCGATCTCGCTGTTGCTTATGCGCAACGACAAAGTTAAGACTCCGTCTTTCCCTTGAGAAAGTCCAATCGTTGCTCCATTTCCCTTTTCCGGGATCCACTCTGCAAAGCGGCTGGTTACACCGGGAAGGAGGGAGACGGCACGACGCAACCATTTGATCGGACGGAGGGAAACTCCGCCGAGCAATTTCCCGTCCCGCAAGCAAGGATCATCCAACTCGAGGATTTTCTGGAGTGACCACCCCGTGTCCTCGGTCGATTTTCTGCGTTGCCGCCATGCGTCCAGCACATCATCCAGTGCCCCGTCAGGACCATAGCTTACAATCAGATTCCCATCAGCCACTGTGGTCTCCAGATATGCCTTCTCCAAAAACAGGAGCAGGATCATTCGGACCAGTGCCGCGTCAGAGGTGTCCTTACTCGACACCTCGCGATTCGGCACTTTCAACTTGTACCGTTCGATTGTCAACCCGGCATTCTGACGAGAGGGGAAATGGAGCCATTCGATTCCGTTGGTCGAAGGTTCCTCCGTTGCCAGTCGGGAAAGCGCGAATGTAGCCAAGTTCGTCTGCGAGAGTTCGGAAATCGTGGCGAATGAAAACCCGTCCTTTTTTGGCGTGGAGACAAGCAGGCTAGTGGAAGCCCCCTTGTAATGCCCATCCGGAATAATCTCCGAAAACGGATCCAGTACACATCGATAAATTCCGTCGGTGAAATTTCGCAGGAAGGTCGGAGGACAACTATCCGTTAGGGAGACAAACAGATGCTCTTCGGGCAATGAACGCCATTGATCGGTTGAAGGTTCATTCCATGCCGTTGTGATCTGTTCCAAAGAACTCCCTTGTATCGGAATACCACGCACGGCAAATCCGAAACACTCGGAGTTTAACGTCAAGGAAAAATTCATCATGTGAAAATTGCACAACAATAGCATAACGGTCTCGAACCGCGCCAAGTCAGGATAGAGCAACGGGAGCAGATTTGCGAAACGGGAGGCGTTGACAACGACACGGAAGGTTCCCGGAATATTTTGCGGGGGAGCTTGTAAAAAACGCTTGCGCAATTTCCACCCCCAGTCCAGTTGTTCGGGAGATGGCGAAAGGAACAAACTCCGTCCCTCCTGTGCAACCGCCAAACGCGCTGGATAATTCGTCGAGACGGGTTCCTCATACAGTGTTCCGTATCCACCCCACACGGATTTCTTCCGATAAACGCCAGTACATGCACGGGTGAAATCGCCGCCTTTCCGAATCGGGGCAATCGTCAAGACTGCGGGATTTTCTGGCGAAAGCTCCCGATTGGCATCTGCCGTTCGGATAAAACGAAGCGTCTCATCCTCTGCCAACCACAATTTATGCGGAATCACCAAGCTGCGAGCGAAAAAGCTATTCACATCGTCTTCGACACCAGGTGAAGACGTGGTCCGCGCAAACACCTCCGTCTGGAAGCGCACGCTGGACAAACCGTCCACCTCCAGCAGACTGACAAACAATGGTTCGGCACGCAAAATCACTGTACCTAACAAGAGAATCCCCAACGCCATCCGCAACTGGTTTGCCATTTTCCACCTCTTTTCGACGCTAGCGATTGATACGCGTCACACGTGCACCAGACTTTTGCAACAACTCGCACACGCTATCTTTATCCATTCCATGCAAGGCGCCGATCACAAAGAAAAACTTACGCTGCGGAGCGTCGCGCATACGCTTAATCATCCGTTCGGCCATGCGCTTGTTCCGTTCCACCAGCATAACTTCGTTAAACCGATCACGGATCTTTTCTGGAAGCTGGTTCTCCGTACGCGACACCTCCTTATCGATTCGGGAGGTATCGCCGCTACAGTACGCCTCCACCAGACGGTCAATCGGATGTTCTCCATGTTTCGCCAATTCCTCTACATCATCCATCGAAAGCCGGAGCATTTCGATAATTTCCGTATCCGAGAACGACTCCATCACCGTCATTTGCTCCGCCGCCGTCTCCAGTCCACCAGTCTCCTTCCCCTGCTTTTTCGCCAAACGATAGAAATGTAAATCCATCGGTTCGATTGTTGGATAACGCAACTGATACTCCAACAATAGGATCGAGAAGGAAAAAGCCCACAGCTTCATTTTGTTGAAAACCGAAAGCGGTACGCCGGGCATAAACCGGTGCAGATACTTTTCGCACCGTGCATATAACGCAGGCGGCAGGACGGTAGAAAGGTCGCGAGGAGTTTTCAGCATGGTCTGCGCCTGTACCGCCTTTACCGTCGCCGGATCAAATTCGATTTCCCCGACCATCACATCGCTCTCGCGAAACGCGCCCATCACGGATTCCGGCATATTCGTAATCGCCGGGGACGGAATGTGAATGCTTCCCAACACCCAGCTGACCTCGCAACCCGGCAACTCGATTTTCCACAACAACGGGGAACGGATCTCACCCCGACACAGCACCGCAATTCCAAGTGCGGCAAACAAACACAAAACACGTTTTCCCATGGTATAGGTTCTCCCCCCTCGAATCGACTCTTTACTCGATGTTCTGTACCTGTTCACGGACACATTCAAGCCCAGCTTTGAACCCGATCACGCATTTGGCGATCTCTGCATCGTTGGCTTTCGATCCCGTCGTGTTGATTTCGCGGAACATTTCCTGACATAAGAAATCCAACGTCCTTCCACACGCGCCACCCTCCCGCAAGGTTTTCTCCGCTTGCTGGAAATGACTGTCAAGGCGTGTGAGTTCTTCGCTGATGTCGCAACGGTCTGCAAACAAGGCAACCTCTTTCGCCAAGACGTCGGGCTCGACAGGCGTGGTACCTCCCAATAAATCGGCAATACGGCGCTGTAACAGGAGATGGTAGTTTTTCGGAACGAGAGGCGCACGTTCGGCGATCTGCGCCACTAATTTCCGAAGTCCATCAAACCGCCCTCGGAGATCCTTGACCAAGGCGAGTCCTTCCGTCCGCCGCATCTCGGTCAATTTCTCCAGCGCCGCTATCGTCGCCTGTTCGATGACAGGCCACACTTCCACGGGATCGTCTGGCAGGAGAGATGGTTTGACCGCTTCCGGAATACGCAGCAGAGAAGCCGCGCTCAGATCATCGGGCAATCCCAATTCCGACGCGACCTTACGCAAGGCATCGATCTCTGCACGCAGGAAGGCCACGTTCAGCGTCAACGCATCGTTTCCCGTCGCGGTGATAGTCACCTGCCCTTTCACATATCCGCGTGTCACACGCTGGTGGATCAGGCTCTGCAACTTGGAATCCAACGAAACCAACTCGCGCGGCATCGATACATTACAGTCAAACTGTTTCCGATTGACAGTTCCGATCTCCACAATCACTTTCCACGCGCCCTGGGAACATTCGCCCCTCCCAAACCCCGTCATGCTCATCACGTCCATAGTCACCTCTCTTTGAGAATCAGTCTAGCAAATACCCTTGCAAAAACAAAGGAAGAAAAAACGACAGTCCGATTTTGGGACACATCTGCGTTTTCCACCACCAGTTCAACAATCGACCATTTCACACCAGTTGTCATTTTTTCTGAATTCACGCTTGCTTTTCCCTTTTAATTTGGTATAATGGTCAAACTTTTTTGGAGAGGTGGCAGAGCCTGGTTTAATGCACATGACTCGAAATCATGCGTGCCGCAAGGTACCGGGGGTTCGAATCCCTCCCTCTCCGCCAGCTTCAAAACCGCGTTTGGACACATCCAGATGCGGTTTTTATTTTTTCTCGTTGAATCGCGG
>JAFYDR010000056.1 GCA_017544725.1 Kiritimatiellia bacterium | reverse complement strand
TGTCCGCTCAATCCGGTAATCTCCGGTTTCCCCCAGAGGGAGACCTTACGCCATCCGCGCACGCACATCGGGTGCGGAATCGGGACGGTCGGACACGGCAGAATCTTGACTTCGGGGTTGATTCCCTCCGACTCGTTCGTCAGGCAGTAGAATGTGAACGGAGGCGTAGTATGGCGCTTGACGGAATTGTACAGGCGATTCACGTAATCCGCCGTGTAGAACTTCCCCCACTTCATGCAGACAAACTGTTTTTCGTTTTCCATCAGTTCACACGTCCTTTCTGAAGAACCAACCGCAAGCCACCCGGTTCTTGTTTTCGCAACCACGGAATGCACGGAAAATAGCGAGTTTTCTGAAAAACCATTCAGTGCGTTCCGTGGTTTTGAAATTCCCTTCTGAGATGGGACTGCGACTACTCCGCAGGAACCGCCGTCAGCTTGAGAATCCTCCTCACATCCTCTGCCGAAACCTGAACCTTCTTCAGGGTCGGGTCGTTAGGAGCTTCGTACATGATGTCCATCATCAGCGACTCCATCACGGCGCGAAGTCCCCGCGCACCGGTCTTACGAGCGACGGCGGCACGCGCGATTTCTCGCAACGCCTCTTTCGTGAAGGAGAGTTCCATTCCCTGCATCGCAAAGAGCTTCTGGAATTGACGCACAAGACAGTTCTTTGGCTCCGTCAAAATCCGGACCAGATCCTTCTCAGAAACCTCGTTCATGCTCACGACGATCGGCAGACGTCCGACGAATTCGGGAATCAATCCGAACTTGACCAGATCCTCTGGCTGCACATCAAGCCGCTTGTCCAGTTCGTTCCCGTTTTCCGCGCCGGACGGCGCGGCGGCAACTCCGCCGCCCGCATACCCGATCGTACGCTGACCCTCGCGCCGCTTCACCACGGAGTCGAGACCGACGAACGCGCCACCGCAAATGAAGAGGATGTTGTGGGTATCGATCTTGATGTATTCCTGCTGGGGATGTTTGCGTCCGCCTTGCGACGGCACGTGCGCGATCGTCCCTTCCAGAATCTTCAGCAACGCCTGCTGTACGCCCTCGCCCGACACATCGCGGGTGATAGAAACGTTATCGGTCTTACGCCCGATCTTGTCGATCTCGTCGATATAGACGATGCCGCGTTCCGCCGCTTTGACATTCCCGTTCGCCGCCTGGATCAGGTAAAGAAGAATGTTCTCGACATCCTCGCCTACGTAACCGGCTTCCGTCAGGGTTGTGGCGTCGGCAATGGCAAACGGCACGTTCAACAACTTGGCGAGCGTCTTGGCGAAGAGCGTCTTGCCGCATCCCGTTGGGCCGATCAACAAGACGTTGCTCTTCTCGATTTCGACATCCGCGTACGGATCGGTCTTCTTGGGCGACTTCGCTTGCGCGCACTCCTGATTTAGGCGCGTGTAGTGGTTGTGAACCGCCACGGAAAGCACCTTTTTCGTCTCCTCGTGACCGATCACATGGAGATCCAAAAACGCCTTGATTTCCGACGGAATCGGAACCTTCAGCTCCGGCAGGGAAGGCGACGCATTCCCGTTGGAATCGGGGTGCATCGCCTCCTTGATAATCTGATTGCAGAACTCGACGCAATCGCAACAGATTCCGCATCCGTCCGGGCCGGGGATGATCAACGCATGATCAGCCTCCGAACGCCCGCAAAAGCTGCAGACCAACTTGCCGCCGCGCGGCGGCTGGGTAGTACGGCGCGGCATCGGTTACTTCTTCTCCTCGCCGGGACGCGTCAGCACGGCGTCGATCAACCCGTATGCCTTCGCCTCCTCAGCCGACATGAAGTGGTCGCGGTCGGAATCGTGCGCCAATGTTGTGGGGTCTTTCCCGCAATGATAGGCGAGAATCTCGTTCAGGCGATCTTTCAGGCGGAGGATCTCCCGCGCGGTAATCTCGATATCGGAGGCCTTTCCCTCTGCACCGCCCCAAGGCTGGTGAATCATGATACGGGCGTTCGGCAACGCGTAACGCTTGCCCTTGCGCCCCGCCGAGAGCAGCACCGCACCCATGCTCGCCGCCTGTCCCACGCAATAGGTGGCGACATCGCACGTCACGAACTGCATCGTGTCGTAAATGGCGAGTCCTGCCGTAACCGAGCCCCCGGGCGAGTTGATGTACACCGAGATCTCCTTCGTCGCGTCCTGCGCCTGGAGGAAAAGGAGCTGGGCGATGATCAGGTTCGAGACGGAATCATTGATTTCCGAGCCGATAAAAACAATCCGGTCCTGCAGCAGGCGGGAGTAGATGTCATACGACCGCTCACCCCTGCTTGTCTGTTCTACTACAATCGGTACAAGCATGACTAGGCCTTCATTTGGTCAATGATGAACTGCATGGTTTTCTCGCTCAGCACCTGACTGCGCAGCAGACGGGTGTTGCCAGCCTTCTCGATCTGCTCCTTCAGCTGAGCGGGGGTGACCTGGAACTGACCGGCCAACTCCCTCATCTTCTCGTTGTACTCAGCGTCCGTAACCTCGATCTTCTCTTCCTTCGCGATTCCTTCCAGAACATAGCGGAGGTGGAGATTGCGCTTGGCTGTGTTGGTGGCGATTTCCAGAATCTGTGCGCGATCCTGCGCCAGCTGTTCCTTGGTGATGCCGCGGTACTGCGCCGTGCTCATCATCTGATCCAGCACCCGGCTGATCTCGCTGTCAACCGCCGTATCCGGCAGATCGAAATCAGCTTTCTTGAGCAACTCCTCGCGCACCTTCTCTTCGCGCTGACGCTTCGCATCCATCTCCGCCGCACTCTCCATCGCCTTGCGCGTCTTCTCGCGCAACGAGGCCATGTCATCGGCCTTGAGCTGTTTCAGCAGAACCTCGTCCGTCGGCAACTCGCACTGGCGGATCTTGTTGACGGTCACATTGAACACCGCCTTTTTGCCGCTCAGGGACTCGAATTGGATGCCCTTTTCGAACTTGAACTTGATCTCCTTCGACTCGCCCACCTTCATTCCCTTCAAGCCGTCCACGATTTCGGGAATGAAACGGTCGGGATCGATCTGGAGCCAGAAGTTCTTGGCGGCGCCGAGCGACTTCGCTCCCGGCTCGACCTCGGCGATCGGCTTGCCATCCACAAATCCCTCGAAATCGACCTCCACGAGGTCATCGGCTGCCACCTCGTAGTTCGCGTCCGTCGCATCGTTGAACTTCGCGAATGCACGGCGCTGCGCATTCAGACGCTGCTCTACATCGTCATCCGTCACCTTCTTGACTTCCAGCGGCACGGAAATCTTCTTGTACTTAGGCAGATCGAATTCCGGCTCCACGTCCATCGTCACGGTGAACATCACGCCCGTCTCCGGCGAGAAGATCAGGTTCTCCACGTTCGTCAGCGCCACCTCGCGGATCTTCTTCTCCTCGATCATCTTGCGGTAGAAGAGATGGAAAAGACGCGCCTCGACCTCTTTCTTGATGTCCGCACTAAACGTCTTCTGGATAATCGCACGAGGCACTTTTCCCGGACGGAAACCGGCGACACGCCCGTGCGCCATGAACATCTTCATCACCTTTTCGTATTCGGGACGAGTCTCGTCCGCTTCCGCCTTGATGACAACCTTGACTTTGCAGGGTCCGACATTCTCTACTTCAGCCTTCATCAACTAAATCCTTTCTTCGGTAACAATCCGCACACGGCTCCGTTCCCACGTCTGCCGCCACGGCTTCGGAAATAGAAAGAGATAGTATAACATATTTTCCACCTACTGTTCACGCATAAAATTTGACTTTTTTTGACGCTGGGCGCATCTGCGTATTTTACCGTCGTCTTTTGAAAATGAAAACAACAGAAACAACTTAAAGAAACAACTTGTCTTTAGAGCGCGGGCTAACTCGCCCGCGTAGCACATGGCTCTCCATAGCTGCAAGTTACAGGTAGAGGAGAAGCGATGCGCAGACCGGTTGGTCTGCGTACCTCTTTCAAATGTTGTCCTCAGGTTGTTCCTGTTGTTTCCAAAATCCTCTCGTGCGTACGGAATGGGTGAATTACGCAGATGCGCCCGCCGCCTCCGGTAGCTCAAATTTTCGTCTTGTCTTTTCCAATGGCATCGGAGTAAAATTTATCCATCCGATGCGTTTGGTGTCGAAATTCGATGATTGAGCTTGTATGCAAAAACGTGTATTCATTGGTATCGCAATTGGCGCGGCGTGGTTACTGGTCCTGTTTTTCGCGCCCGGATGGGTTTTGTTTTCCGTGTTGGCTTGCGTAACCGCCTTGTGTCAATACGAGTTTTACAACATGATGTCCAACGGAAATCTCCGCGTTCCGTGTAGCCCCGCGTGGGGAATCGGAATGGGCATCGTGTGGGAGTTGTTTAATTTCATCTATCTCCCGCAAGGTGGCAGGTATGCGGACTACGGACTCTTCCTGCTGGCGTTCCTCATCCTACTCTTCCTGCTCCGCGTTCTCTTCATGCGGAATCAGCGTGATCCAGTCCTGTACGCGGCAACTACTCTGCTTGGATTCTTCTACCTGCCATTCCTCCTTGTCTATTTTATTCGGATCGCGCAGTGGGGATGTGCCGAGCCCGGTATGATTTCACCGGATCGAAGCGGCGTTTACTTGATCCTCTTCTTGGCGTGGATTGTCAAGTTCAACGATGTGGGCGGACTGGCAGTCGGCGTTCCGTTCGGCAAGCACAAGTGCATTCCCAGCGTCTCGCCTAATAAGTCTTGGGAAGGATTCTTCGGCGGCCTTGCGGTTTCGATCGGATTCAGCCTCGGATTCCTCGCCCTCGCCAAGAACTGGGGAGCCGTCCCCGAAGGAATACGCACGCTCGCACAAGCGGTCTCCTACTGGCAAATCACGCTGATCGGAGCCGTGCTGGCGATCGTGGGGCTTCTCGGTGATCTGGTCGAATCTAGGTTCAAACGCGCGGCGGGAGTCAAAGATTCAGCCTGCCTGTTCTCCAGTCTCGGCGGTTTCTTGGACATGTTCGACAGTCTGGTATTCGCCCCCGTATTTTTCTACTGCGTCCTGCTTTGGCTCGGCCGATAATCCGTGCCAGCACTGCCGCCCTGGCACTCTTTCATTCGTCACCCACTTCTCAGCCGAACAGCTTGCCTATAACTTCGTAGGGCGGCGAAGCCGCCCAGCTGAGAAGCGGGGAAGCTGAGAGGCTGAGAAGTAAGCAACCAGAGGTTGCAGTGACGGATGGGAGGGACGCTTGCCTATAACTTCGGGCCGCCAGAGGCGGCAGTGACGAGTGACGATATGCGATTGTTTTCCAAGAGCATGTTGCAAAACCTACTTGTCCGTTCCACGCTAAGTCCACAAAGTAATTCTAAAAGCGGAACTTCGTGTGCTTTGTGAACTTTGCGTGAGATATATTCGGAGGGCAATTGCCTCGAAAGTTATTCCCCATGAACGTTCCCGCGCGCGGCGAGGGCGGAGTGCTTGCCCAGCTTAACCCGCTTAACTCGCTTTACCCGCTTACCCCGCTTATCCAGCTGGCGCGTAGCGCCCGGCTGCCGCCGCTCCTACTCGTACACGCGAATCCAGTCGATGTACATCTTGACAGGGAGTGTGGAGATATCTACATCGCCAACCCATTTCCCGCTGAGCTGCATATCCAACAGGAAGTAGAACGGTTTGCCGAACGGCCATTGGTCTGGATCCCCGCAGTCCGTCTTCGGATACCGGAAGGTCTCAATTCCGTTCACGCTCCAGACTAGCTCGTTTTCCTTCACCTCCAGCCCGTAGATGTTCCACTCACCGTTCTTGATGTCGGCTTTCACGCCACCGTGCGGTGGATCCTTCTTGTGGTTTTTGACATGCGTCCAGCCGGAGTGAACGGTTTGATAGACGAATGGATCGCCGTTCAGCCGTTCCACGATGTCGATCTCACCCGCCCACGGCCAATTGCGTCCCTGTGCATCCGGTTTGTCGGCCAGCATCCACAACGCCGGCCACGCACCTTTCTGGTGATCCTCGAACTTGCAGCGAATCTCCACCTTCCCGATACCCATCAGACCTTTGTGCTGACTCTGCACGCCGCCTGTCAGGAACGGACGAGAATCCGTCTGCGTGTCCTTGTTCGCGACACCCCACAGCACGAGCATACCGTCTTTCACCTCGACCAGATCGGCCCGTGTGGACATGTGCCGATTCCAATCACTTTTTCCCTGCCTGCAACGATTCCAGCGGTTGGTATCCAACGATGTCCCGTTGAACTCATCACTCCAAACCAACTTTCGCGCGTCCGCAGCGACACCCGAAAACACAAGCGACGAAACCATCGTCACCACCAGCCAACAAACCATCCGATTCATTCTTCTCTCCTTTTCGCTCACATCGGGAAAGCATATCCTTTCCCGTCTCGCCATGAACTATACCACACGTCGAATATGCCAGTCAAGACGAGCCGCCAGAGGCGGCAGTGACGAATGACGAGTGACGAATGACGAGAGATGGAATTAAGTGGGCTTCGCCGTAAGTGAGCCTTCGGCTCTAAGTGGGGTTGACGCCACTACGTGACGAATGAAATGCTTAAAAGGTTAAATCGCCGCTTTGCGGCTTGAAATTGACGGCGCAATCCATTTAAAAGGCGAAGCCCGATTTCAAGCAGTCGAAGACTGCGATTTAACCATTTCATCTTAAAGACGACGCAAAACGCCTTTAAGTGAGCCTCGACAAGCCCCG
>JAFYDR010000055.1 GCA_017544725.1 Kiritimatiellia bacterium | reverse complement strand
TGCTGTCTAGCGCGGCTCCTTCTGCCGCGACTGCGGACGGCGAGAGCATTGCGGGGATCCGGTGAGGTAGATGGTCAAACCCAGAGCTTGGCCGAAACCCGGAGGCAACGGTTTCCGCTTCGCGGGTTCAGTTGGCAGTGGGCCAATCCATTCGTGCATGCTCGGCCCACTCTGCTGAACGATGCGAAGCGGGGCTAGCATCTCTGGGTTAGGCCGGGACTCTGGGTTTATGGAAGAACTCTTCACAATATTTTTGACCAGTTGCGCGAATTCTGAACAGATCGAGGGCAGAAACGGGCGTTTCCGCCCCGTTTTCAAATTGGCACGGAGATTGCTAAAGGGAGGTTGGCACGTTCACCAAAACGACACAATGACAACCAACCATGAGCAGCACAGAAGAGTATGGCCCCACGTATTCAATTCTTGACTATGTCAGAATGCGCCCAGAACAAATCTTTCATGTCTTGGGCAACGGACTCGGGTTCGATGATTGCATCTACCAAATGCTGCAAATCATCGTGGACAATTCAATTGATGAGTTCAGGTGCGGGTGTGGTAATCAAGTCGAACTGACTGTGGATTATGGGGCCGGCAGAATGAGCGTTCGTGATTACGGATACGGTACTCCCGTGACTAAGCTGGAGCAATGTTTCAGTGTATGTCATGGCGGAGGCATGTACACCTCTGATGAAGCAATTCTCCCTCAAAGGTTCCTTTTGTGTGCAGGGACCGTGAACGCGTTGTCGTCCCAGTTTCGCGTACGGTCGGTGCGCAATGGCGAATACGGCGAAATCGTGTTCGCTGAAGGAAAGCTCGTTTCCAACGAGACGGGAGCAAGTGGTCCCGACGAGAAAAGCGGAACTTTTGTCGAATGGATTCCGGACGCAACGGTTCTTCCAAAGTTTACAATCGTCGAGGAGCATGTTATTCGCAGAATCAGAGACTGTGCTACCGCGAATCCCGGACTTACATTCATTTTGAATGGTAGCGTAATATGACCACCTTCCTCTCCAACCGCGCCATCTACAAGTCCGTCATCTGCGACCTTGTTCCGCAAGTGAGGGAACGGCTGCGGATCGCGACCGCCGATATCAAGGATATGTATGTCGAGACCGGCGGACGGGACATGGTACCGTTTCTGGCGGTGCTGGACCGAATGCGGAAACGCGGGGTCGAAATTCGGCTCATCCATGCAAAGGAGCCGGGGCCGAACTGGCGCGAGAACTTCGACCGCTATCCCGGATTGTGGGATGGCTGGCGCGGCGAATACTGCCGAGACTGCGGTCGTCGGGAGCATTGCGGCGACCCGGTGGTGTGACACGAAATTGACCACTGCGGCCAGAATATGACCAGGCAAGGGGCCGAAACGGGCGTTTCCGCCCCGTTTTCGCATTGGCACGGAGATTGCAACAGAGAAGGCGTCAGAAAGGAATGACTCATGGCCAAGAAAAGTGACACGATTGCTAACGGAAGCGTTCTCGCAAGAGAAAAGTTGATGGACAATAGACTGGCTTTTCTCGTCGGCACGACGCCCGACGGACGCACCATCACGGAGAATCTCGCCACGACTCCGCACATCCTTGTCGGTGGAACGGTCGGGACGGGCAAGAGTCGCTTCCTGCACTCGCTCGTGTGCGCACTTCTGAAGGACCGATCACCGGACGAAATCCGATTCACCCTCTTCGATCCGAAGGTCGTCGAGTTCCCTCAGTATGACGGACTTCCGCACCTGTTCTGTCCCATCGTTCACGATGCAAGACACTGCGTCTCCTCCCTCCGCAAGCTGGAGCGAAAGATGGAGCGACGGCTGGAAACATACGCCTGCAACAATTGCGCGGACATGAATGAGTGGAACAGCCGCCAAGCGCGGAGACGCCATGCGGTCATCGTGGCCGTGTTCGATGACGTTTCAGACTTCCTGCTGCAACGCCGCGCTGATGTAGAACCCATCATCCTGCACCTTGCGGCATCGGGCGCGAAGGCGGGAATCCACCTCGTGCTTTCAACAACCCGCTTCGGAAGTATCAACATCTACACGGACGAAATGCTGATTCGTTTCCCCGGGCGATTGGCGTTCCGCGCATTGACCGAGGGAGATTCCATGCGGTTGATTGGTTCTCCCGAGGCGGCGGCGTTGACGGATATGGGCGACGCGATTTGGCGGGAACCGTCCGGCGAACTCGTCTGCGTCAAGGCTCCGTGCCTCTCCGAAGAGGCGGTTGAACAGAGCGTGGTGGACGCAGTTTCGCGTTTCCCGAGGGTAACTCGGCGGACGACCCGTGACGCTTCTGTCAAACCCCTCCCCGACGAAGTCCTCTACGAACGGGCCAAGGCCACCATTCTGGAAACGGGAAGAGCCGCGACATCCGTTCTGCAACGGAAACTCGGAATCGGATACAACGACGCTACGCGCTTGATGGGTCTTCTTGAGGATCGTGGTGCCATCGGTCCATTGCGAGGGAACCGCCCCCGTGAAATTCTTAAGGCAGAGTCTTTGGATTAGCTTCAACAAATCCCCAATGATCCGTTTACTTCTCGTCCACCCAACCGACCGCGACCTACTTTGGAACATCAACCAGAAATATCTGTATGGGATGACGATGTTCTACCCGGACGAGATGGATGAGGCCGGGAACTTGAACTATGGGCATTTCGAGGAGG
>JAFYDR010000054.1 GCA_017544725.1 Kiritimatiellia bacterium | reverse complement strand
TCGATCTACAACGACGCGCTTCTTGCCGCGGATGGCGACTACGCGCTTCAGGAGAAGCTGCAGGACGCATGGCGCCAGATTCGCGACATGCCCCAGGACGCCACGCCAAACGCCAGGGTCGATGCCGTCCACGACCTCCTCGTCGGCATCGTCACCGCCTACAACAGGCCAAGTCCCTAGGGCCTAGGCCTGTTGAAGAGTTGAAGGGTTGAAGGTTTTAGCAGCAGAGAGCGCAAAGTTCGCAAAGAGGTCTTTGTGTTCTTTGCAGCCGAAAATCCCCGTGTCTCCGTTTTCTCCGTGTTATGCAAATGCAATGAAAGGAGTTGAAGGCGGCGGAATTTGAAACTGGAATTGTGAACTGGCGACACTTCCACAAAGCTGGAAGCGGGCGAGATTCCCGGCATCAAAAAATCGGCGTTTGGAATGGGCGCGGGATGATCTTGGATGAAGGACTACGAGACGGCGTTTGCGCGGCTGATGAAGTCGAAGTTCCGCTGTCGATTCCATCTGTCGGAGGCGGACAAGAAATACGTTTCCGAGAAGGGGCTGGAGGCTATCCGCTCCCATTGCGAGGATTTCATCCGAACGCGCCTCGCGCCCGCAAACCCGCCGAACGACGGCAAGCAGACGCCGATGTGCGGACACCCCGTGCTCAAGGCGCAGCATGCTTGCGCCTGTTGTTGCCGCGACTGTCTCGCGAAATGGTGGCGTGTACCATGAGGGGTCGAGATTCCCGCCGAGCGGCAATGCGGCATCGTCGATTTTTTGATAGCGTGGATCAAGCGGGAGATGACGGTGAATAACCGCTGAACCATAGCAGGAATGACGTTGAAACGAAAACATGCCACATTATCACAAATCATTTTGCAAATATTTGCAGAATATTTGTGTTTGATTGCCAACAAAACGGAAAACTGATACAATATTTCACATCACAAGTTAAAGGAGAAATCAAAATGGCTGCAAAAACAGAGACCAAGCGAGAAAAGTTCGTCCGCATGGCGGAAACCCGCACGATCAAGATCATCTCAATGGTCAGGCTTCTCGGCAACTGCTCGAATAGGCTCGCATACGAATACTCTGAAAAGGACGTGAACAAGATTTTCAACGCAATCGAGTCCGCCGTCGCCGACGCCAAAAAGCGCTTCAAGAGTGCGCCGACAGGCAACTCCCAGATTTTCTCCCTCGAGTAAATGAGCGAAGCGTCCATAGAATGTCCGGCGGAATGGCCTGCGTTGCCAGGCACGAGCGATCCATTTGAATGGAGCGCGGCTTCCTCCTGCGTCTCGTGGGTGACAAAAAAACGACTGTTTTTCTTTAGGGTTCAGTCATGCCTAGGCGGAATGCCGCTACTGCCTCACCTGCTGATTTGCAAATCCACAGATGGCAAACGGAGGGCGGAGCGTTTCCGGGTTTCGGACTACAGATTCGCGGGCCGATATTTCATACAGGGAATAGGCGGCATAGTCGATCCTGACCCGAACTCCGTCTTTGTGGTCGTTGACCTTATCCGCGTCGAAAAAGCTGAATACAACCTCTTGCGTGATGAAGGTCCCGTCATTGCCAGAGGCCGCAGACCTAATCCAATCCTCAGAATATCCAATTTTGCCGCAGCAGCAGAAGACAAGTCCGTTCTGACCCATTGGCTTCAGAATCCGCTGGGGGCTGACGGCCATACTGTTCCATACGCTGCGCGGGCAAGAGATCTTCTTCCCGAAGAACTGTTCAATTTGTGTTCACAGCTGCCGGTAACGTCGGATCTGCATCCGTTTTCTAACGACTTCCAGATGAATCTGCGTCTGCTTCCACGAGAAGAGCCAGAATTCGCGTTCATCGATCTGTTTGCAGGAATCGGCGGATTCAGGCTTGCAATGCAACAGGAAGGCGGACTTTGTACATTTGCCTCCGAGATCGATAAAAATGCCAGTGCCACCTACGAGAAGAATTTTGGAATCGTACCGTTTGGCGATATAACCGAAGCGACGACGAAGGCCATGATTCCGTACGGCTTTGACATCCTCTGCGGAGGTTTCCCCTGTCAGGCGTTCAGCATGGCTGGCAAGCGCGAGGGATTCAACGACGAACTTCAGCGCGGCACACTTTACAGGCAGATAGTGGAGATTGCCCGCGAGCATCAGCCGAAGGCGATCTTCTGTGAGAACGTAAAAGGCCTCCTGTCCAGCGCGGAGGGGTTGGCGCTTCAGACGATCACGGAGGAGATTGAGGCGGTAGGATATCATGTCGTGTTCGACACCATCCTCGACAGCATGAAGTACGGCGTGCCGCAGCACCGGGAGAGACTGTACATTGTTGCCATCCGAAATGACCTCTACGAGATTGCGAGGGCAAGGCACATCGAATTTCCAGCGCGCCCAGAGGCGATTCCAGGACAGCATCCCCGAAACATTGGTGACATTCTGGAAGAAGGCCCGGTATCCAAATCCTACTACCTTGGGCAGCAGTATCTTGATACCCTAATACGGCACAGGGCAAGGCATGCGGGGGCAAAGAACGGCGGCTTCGGATACATCGTCCGCGACAGGGAGGACATGGCGGGTACACTCATGTGCGGCGGCATGGGACGTGAGCGAAACTTAATACTCGACGAGAACCAGCCGGACTGGGAGCCTACGCCTCGGATGCTCGGAGGCATGAACCAGCAGCATCTGCGGTTCCTTACGGTGCGTGAGTGGGCGAGGCTCCAGGGATTCCCCGACTATTTTGAAGTCCCCGATTCGATACAGGCGGGGTACAAGCAGTTCGGCAACTGCGTTACTGTGAAGACGGTACGCGCCGTTGGCAGGGCGATTTTGAATTACATAAGACAGTGCGAAGCGGAGGATCAACAATGAGTGAAAACGGATGCAAATGGTACTTCGGTCCAGAAGGCCCCGTGAAGAACGGCCCCACAAATCCATCCAAGGGCACATTCAGCTCTTCTCCAGATATCGACATGGTCCGCGAAGCGTTGCAGAATTCTCTCGATGCGAAAATCGACCCGAATGACGAAAAACCTGTCATAGTCAAGTTTTCGTTCACTCGAATGCACAGCTCCGAATTCCCAGCGTTCTTTGCGCTTCGCGACCACATTCAGGCATCTCTTGACGCCTATCCCGACAACGACCGCGCAAAAGAAAAGTTCCCGACGATGATTTCGTATCTGTCGAACAAGTCCGGCGGATATGTCGAGTATGTCGACTTACTGACGATAGGCGATTACAACACCAAAGGAATGCCATACGAGAAAGGCAAAGATTCGCTTCCGTTCTATGCCTTTCTACACTCGATTGGCTTGAGTGTCGACAAACCCGAAGAATCTGGCGGCTCGAACGGATTGGGCAAAGAAACGCTTTACAACCGCTCCGCAATCAAGGCTCTGCTTATTTCCACCCGGACGACAGACGGACAGGTAGTCTTTCAGGGTGCTACAAAACTCGCAACACACAAAGACCCGCATGACCCGAACAACCCACGAGCCTCCGCATTTGGATTTTACGGACAAGACAAGGACGAGCCTATTACAATCGAGTCGGATATACCAGAATGCTTCCGCAGGCAAGAGCCTGGGACAGACATTCATGTTATCGGACTTCTACCATTTGACAGAGACGCCATAAAAACATCAATCATCCGAGCGGTTCTAAACCATTTCTGGCTGGCCGTCCATAGGAAAAAGATTGTTGTTGAGGTAGATGGCACATTGATAAATCATGCCAGCATTCCGCAGCTGCT
>JAFYDR010000053.1 GCA_017544725.1 Kiritimatiellia bacterium | reverse complement strand
GCCGCGTCGCTTTTCGTCCCCTTCAGGGCTAACGTGCCTTTACTTGATTCCGGGGCGGTGCTACGCTTGCCCCCGTCTGTCTACCTTCGCCCCTTCGGGACTTGTCGAAAGTTATCCCCATGAATATTCCAGCGCGTGGCGCAGGCGGTGAGCTTGCCGTCCTTCTCGCGGACGCCAAGGATAATGACGTCACCGTCTATGCCCCTAGCTGCTGGCTGGTTAGATGGCTCGTCATCTTCAAGGTCTCGCCCGTGAGATCGAACTTGAATTGCTCGCAGTACTTCACGCCGCCGCAAAGATTCTTGCCATCCCACGAGGCATCTTCAACGTTGAACACCAGATTGTAGGTGGATTTGAGTGTCACGGTCGCGCTCTTCTTGTCCTCGCTCACTTCGAGCCGGTAGTGGAGATCCGTCGAATGACCGACAAACCCGCCCATCGCGTTGAAGCAGTCGCCATCCATCGGGCTGAACGGCATCAGTTCGCCACCCTTGTAGTCGGTACCGTCGATTTCCTTGTTCGTGCTCTGCATGGCAAGGTGCTTCGGAAGCAACTCGCCGATGATGCGTCCCATCGTCTGGCACATGAATAGGGAGAGGGTTTTCTGGAACTTTTCGGGAACCACCTCCTTGAACTTGCCCACAACAGCCTTTTCCTTGTTGGCAGGTTTAACGAGCCCTGCATTCGGATCGGTACCGTTGATCTCGAATCTCGCACGGTAGGTGTCTTTTAACAGGGTGTCGCAGACATTCTGATCGTTGTTGAATTCGCCTTCTGCATGCACAGGGTCCATATAGAAGTCGAACTTGTCCTGATACACCTCGGTAAGCTTCTTGTTGAGGGGCGCAAAACACTTGTCGCCGTACTCGAAATTGTCGAGTTTGGCGACCGACTGCGAGAGCAAACCGATGATTTCATCCGCCTTCCCGGCGGTATCTTCGTTGGCGAGGGTGAATATCGCATAGTTGGCGAGAATCTGAAGAGCCTTCGGCTTGAGCCCGCTGCTGTGCCTGGCCACGAGCGCAGTAACCTCGGAGTGCATCTCGGGGGTGACTTCGAGCTTCGGCACGTTTAACGAGGCATTCGTTCTGACCGTCTCGTTGCGCGCAAGGCACTTGTCGATCGCGGCGTTTACGGCGGCTTCCCCTCCCCATTCTCTGCGGCCTCATGCGAACCTCTGCGTCTCAACGTGAAATTTCTCTCGTCACTGCCGCCTCTGGTGGCCCGAAGTTTATAGGCAAGCTCGTACCTCATTACCAGACAGATACAGCAAGGAGGGCGAAGGCGGCGAAGCATGCGGCAGGAGAGACGCGCCAGAAGAGTGGAAGCAACAGAAGATTGGCAAGCGCGGGAAATGTAGATAGTTGCCACGCAAGCCCTCCGTGACGCAGCATGGTTATCGAGAGACAGAAGAGTACGCCAGCCAACAGTTGCAGGATCAACGTCACTACTCGCCAACGGTACAGTTCGCGTGTCGAGGAGACGATCCAGCGCTCTTCGCGGGGTGGCAACAACAGGATGCCGATACCTCCCCAGAAAGCGAAGGCGCGAAAGGGCGACAAGTCTGCGAAAAGTTCTGGACGCAAAGCGCGGGAGATGAACGCGACGGAAACCGTAATTGCCGGAATGAGCCAGACGCACCACCGAACGAAACGCCATCCTTTCGGATAGGCGATTTCCTCTCCGCAATAGGGGCATTGCGATAAGCCTCGACACGGCGAGTGTCGTCCGCATGAGACGCAAGGGAACTCGCTACGCAAAGCAGTGACGAGTGACGAACAATGAGTGACGAGATTCGGTATTCCCATGAAGGTTCTCGTACACGGAAAGGACGCCCATTTAGAAATGGAAGTAGCGTTCCGCGTTGCGGTAACAGATGTCCTTCACGATTTCACCGATCCACGGAATGTCCTTCGGGATCCGTCCGTTCTCGACGTCATCGCCCAGCATGTTGCAGAGAATGCGGCGGAAATACTCATGACGCGTGTAGCTCAAGAAGGAACGGCTGTCGGTCAACATACCGACGAAGCGGCTGAGCAGACCGAGTTGCGAGAGTGCCTCCATCTGGCGAAGCATCCCGTTACGCTGGTCGTTGAACCACCAACCGCTGCCGAACTGCATCCGCCCCGGTTCAGGACCGCGCTGGAAGCAACCGATCATCGCACCGATCATCTCGTTGTCACAAGGGTTGATCGGGTAGAGAATCATACGAGGCAATAGGTCGTTCTGGTCAAGACGATCAAGCAAACGTCCGATAACCAGCGCGCAGTTATCATCGCCAATGGTATCGAACCCCGTGTCATAGCGGCCCAACCGCTTCAACATCCGCGAGTTCATGTTGCGGAAGGCTCCATAGTGGATCTGGACCGTCCAGTCTGCGCGGGCATCCATCGCAATCAACTCAAAGAGAGCGGCGGAACGGAACTTTGCGATTTCGTACGAATTCGCTTTGCCGCCCAAACGGACACGGTTGAAGACGGTGGAGATATCCTCGGGCGTGTACGGCTCCGCCCACGGCTTATCCAGTCCGTAATCCGAGAGTTTGCACCCGTGCGCAGCGAAAAAGTCGTGGCGGATTTGGATTGCATGCAGGAAGTCCTCCCATGTCCGAATCGGAATCTTCGTAGGGGACCCGAGACGATCGAGCCAAGCGTTCCATGTCTTCGGTTTATCAATCCACAACGCACGATCCGGACGCCAAGCGGGAAGAACGCGTGTCTCGAATCCGGACGCGGCAATCGACTCGTGGGAGGCAAGCGTGTCCGTCGGATCGTCGGTCGTGCAGAGGAGCTTCACCTTGCTGGATGTGATCAGCCCGCGCGCACTGAATTCCGGCTCTGCCAATTTCTCGGCAGTCTTCTTCCAGATCTTCTCGGCGGTCTTCGGGGAGAGCAGGTCGGTGATTCCGAAATACCGTGTCAGCTCTAGGTGGGACCAGTCGTAAATCGGATTTCGCAACAGATAGGGCATCGTCTCGGCGAAGGCTTTGAACTTGTCCTTGTCGGGTGCTTCGCCGGTAATCAGTTCTTCATCGATTCCGTTGGAGCGCATAGCCCGCCATTTGTAGTGGTCACCACCCAACCAAACCTGCGTGATGTTTTCCCAGCGCTTGTCGGTATCGATTTCCTTCGAGGAGAGATGGCAGTGGTAATCGAGAATCGGCATCCCCTCCGCGTACTCGTGGTAAAGCGTGCGCGCCGTCTTGTTCTCCAAAAGGAAATCTTCGTGAATGAACGGTTTCTGTTGCATACCTATCTCCCCATCTCTTGATTATACCTTGATCATGTGTTTCAGATCGGAAACACGCGACTTGATGTCTGGCAACGACAAGCGCGTGAAGCGGTCGATGCTGAACTCTTCGACACAGAAGGAGGCGACTGCGCTGGCGTGTAGCAAGGCAGTCCGTACCGTCTTTTCCTTGGTATCCGTCGCACGCGAGAGGTATCCCATGAACGCACCCGCGTAGGAGTCGCCTGCCCCAGTCGGGTCCACCAGACGGCGCACCGGATAGGCTGGAACAATAAAGATGTCGTCTTGCGTGAAGAGCAAGGCGCCGTGTTCCCCCTTCTTGATCAACACGTACTGCGGTCCCATCTTGATTAGCTCGGCTGCCGCCTCCAGCAGATTCCGCTGTCCCGTCAACAGACGAGCCTCCTCGTCGTTGACCGTCAGCATCGTCGCACGCTTGATTACCTTGCGCAGATCCTCCTTCGCGTTCTGGATCCAGTAGTTCATCGTATCGACTGTGACGAATTCGACATCGCGGGCTTGGTCCAAAACCGAGAGTTGCAACTTCGGATCGATGTTGCCCAGTAGCACAAACTTTACATCCCTGTACGCCTCCGGAAGTTCCGGCTTGAAGTTTGCAAACACGCCCAAGTCCGTCGCAAGCGTCTTGCGCGAGATCATGTTGTCTTCGTATTCGCACGCCCAGTGGAAAGTCTTGCCTTCTGCCTTTTTCACGCCGGAGAGATCCAGCTTGAAGCTCGCCCAACGACGGCTAAAACTTACGGAGAAATCCGTTCCCACAAGACCGACTGCGCCCGTCTTCTGGAAGAACGACGCTGCGATGGTAGAATAGGGAAGAGAACCTCCCAGCACGTTCTGTTTATACTCCAAGGGTGTCCGAATATCGTCACGGCTGATCGATCCGACCGCCCACAGTTTTACTTCCTTCATTTGTTCCTCACTTTCTCTCAAGCAAATTCAACAATCCCGTAATCGCCAGGATATACCCGTATCCACCAAACCCCATCACCTGCGCAACGCAAGCTGCCGCCGTCAGGCTGACATGGCGGAAAGATTCGCGCTTGTGTACGTTCGAGAGATGGACTTCCACGGCGGGGATGCCACACCCCGACAGCGCGTCGCGCAACGCAACGCTCGTGTGCGTGTAGGCCGCAGGATTGATTACGATGCCGTCGTACTTTCCAACAGCCGCACCGATCGCTGCCACCAGCTCGCCCTCCACGTCGCTCTGGAAAACGTCCATTTGGACACCCCTCTCCTCCGCAAACGCCCTAGCCTTCGCTAGAATGTCGTCCAGCGTCTCCCGTCCGTAAATCGCCGGTTCTCGAATCCCCAGCAACTTCAGGTTCGGTCCGTTGATAACCAAAATCCTCATGTCTCTTCCTTCTCTCTGCTGCACTGCCCACACTCGAAGGCGATGCAACACTTCGGTTTCCCGCAAGTCCCGTTCAGCGCGGCGGGCGTCACCGGCAGGTTCTGCGCCCTCGCCATTTTCGCCGTCGCCACCGGAAACCGGCGTTGCCAACTGCAACAGCACGCAATCCGCCCGCAGACACCGAGGCATCCCATCATCTTCGCCTCGTCCCGTCCGCTCACCTGCCACAGGTCCGGCTGCGCGCGGAACTCGCGCTGCAACTCGCCCGCGAACTTGCGCAGGCTGATCGGCGTCGGCGCCGTGTATCGGATGAACAGTCGCTCGCCCCCGTAGGAGAGCCGCGTATGAATCACCCGCGCCACCACACCGTCCTGCGCGATCAACCGCTCCAGCCGCTCTTTCGCCGACGCGGCAACCCGTTCGTTTTCCCGTATGTGCGAAAAATCGGGTGGGGTCAGCTTCCGAATCACACGGAACGCCAATCCTTTCCCGCCTTTCGCATCCTCCCTTGTTTCCGTTTCTTCCACCGTACCGGTGTCAAGCCCGTAGTCCAATTCCGCAACGCAAACATCCCCGGAGACCAGCTGCATCGCACCTTGTGAAAAACGGCACAGATACTCGCCGCCTTCCTCCATCACGATTTTAGCAACAGAAACCATTTTCTTTTGTCTCCAAAACTGAAGGAACAGTGTACTAAAAAGCAAGAGGGAACGAAAGAAGGAAATTTAGGAAATTTCTGGTAAGTTGCGTCTCCACAAAGGGGACACAGGCAGTTTGGTTCATTCGTCACCGGTAGCATGAACCCCCAAAACCTCATTTTTTATTGCCGTCTCTGGTGACGTAGCTCTGCCGTCGAATTCATGTAGCCTTGAATTTGGCTTTCGGGTTTGCTATAATGCTTACATTATGAATAAAGAAACCAAGTTGCATCTCTCCCGGACGGTGCGTGGAGCCGTTCGTTGCGCGGTGGCTTTCGCCGCTTTTTCCGCATACTCGTTCGAGTGTTCCGAGTCCGTCAAAGCCAAGGCTCGTGACTTCATTGACAACGAGAAGCAGTTTCATTTGGGATTCCTGCCGTCGGAGCAATCCAATCCGATTACGGCAACGCTGGAAGCGGATTTCGCTCGTTCGACACTTGCGGGTGTCCAGTGCCTCCAGCGCGGTGACCGCCAGATCCCCATCACGATGCGTCACGTCTTCGCTTCGGAAAAGTTTGAGAAGCTGGTTGCCAGTATGGTTGAGACGGTGACCGTACCAAAGGGGCGCATCATCTTCTCCGGTTGTGGCGCGACGGGGCGTCTGTCGATCTTGCTGGAATCGATGTGGCGCGATTTCTTCCATCGTCGCGCGTCGGAGCTGACGCCGGAGGAGCGGAAGTTGGCTGACCGTTCGGCATCCATCATGACGGGCGGCGATTTCGCGCTGATCCGTTCTGTTGAGTTCTTCGAGGACTTCGCCGAAGGCGGACGTCGCCAGGCGGCGGCGTTGCAGGTTGGCGAGGGCGACACCTTCGTGGCGATTACTGAAGGCGGTGAGACCTCCAGCGTGCTCGGCACACTTCAGTACGCGGCGGAACATGGTGCACGTTGCTTCCTCGTCTTCAACAATCCCGCCGATGTGTTGCGTCGGCATCTCGATCGCAGCCGCGAGGCAATCGATAACCCGAAGGTGACGGTGATCGACCTCTACTGCGGTTCCATGTCGGTGGCAGGCTCCACGCGGATGCAGGCGACCAGTTCCGAACAACTGCTCGGCTCTTGCGCATTGGAGGCGGCGCTGGTGCGCGTGTTGCCGCGCTTCCGAAAGGAGACGACAATAGACTACACCGAGGCGTTCGAGCAGTTGCTGTCGGGACTGGAATCGAAGGGTGGTCGCGCCGGACTCGTCAAGGCAATCGAACTGGAGAAGGCGGTCTATGACAAGAAGGGACGCATCACCTACTTGGCTGACCGCTGCATGCTCGACCTCTTCACCGACAACACGGAACGCGCGCCGACGTTCATGATTCCGCCACTCCGTTCCTCGCGTGAGAAGCAATTGGCGCAAAGCTGGGCGTTTGTCAAGAATCCGCTTTTCGAGACAGAGGCATGCTGGCACGAGATGATGCGGCGCCAACCGCGTTGCCTCAACTTTACCTCCGAGGATGCGAAGTCGTTGGGGATGCCGCAACGCTTCATTGATTCGCCGCCGCTCATCAAGTACTCCGACCTCATCACGTACATGATTGGCAACGAGCCGTCTCCCGAGCGCATCCAAGGATATGACCGCGCGGTCGCCGTCATCCTCACGGTGGGAGACCGTCCTGCAACCTTCCTGAACGCGGCAAAGCGTTTGGCAGGTGCTTGGCCGGAACAGATCGAATTCCACATCGGTCCGGAAAGGACGGACGGTATCTGTGTGAACCTGCCGCTGGCGGATTCTCCGTTAGAAATCTGGAAGCATCTCGCCGTCAAGCTCGCCTTCAACTGCCTTTCCACCGGAACGATGACCGCGATGGGGCGTGTAGCGGGTAACTGGATGAGTTGGGTCTCCGTCTCGAATAAAAAGTTGATCGACCGCGGAATTCGTCTCCTGATGGAACTCGGCGGCATCTCTTACGAAGAGGCCGCACAGCGGCTGTTCGCAGCGGTCGAGGAGGTCGAAGGCACCGACTGGGGTGCGCGCGAAACGCCCTCTCCCGTGCAGGTGGCATTGGCCAAGTTGCGGGAGAAGAAATAGGGTAGGTGGCAAAGCCGCCAGCTGGTAAAGCGTGTTAAGCCAGCTATGCGTGTTAAGCAGGGTGCTGCGCACCAGTGACGAGTGACAGGCGGCTAATGCCGCCAGAGACGGTAATGAAAAATGAAGAGATATGAATGAAGAATGGGGACGGCGGAGCCTCCAATGACGAATGACAAGTGACGAATGACGAATGAAAGAAAGGTCGCCAGCCTCGCCTGTCCAACCCGGCGCGTCGCGTGTCACCGGTAGCTGTCGATTGCGATAGCCGCGTAGCGGCGACAGATTACAGACGGGGGTGAGCGAACCGTAACCCCCGGCGGTACGACCAGTATCTGTCAAGCCCTGAAGGGTCGGCAGAACAAT
>JAFYDR010000052.1 GCA_017544725.1 Kiritimatiellia bacterium | reverse complement strand
ATCGACGCCAACGGCATCCTCAACGTGAGCGCGAAGGATCTCGGAACCGGCAAGGCGCAGAAGATCACGATTACCGCCTCTAGCGGTCTCTCCAAAGAAGAGATCGAGCGGATGAGGAAGGATGCGGAGATCCATGCGCAGGAGGACAAGAAGCGCGGCGAAGAGGTCGAGACCCGCAACAACGCGGACGCCCTCTGCTTCCGTTGCGAGACGCTGATCAAGGAGAACGGCGACAAGATCCCGGCGGACGTGAAGGCCTCCGTGGAGAAGGCAGTTGCCGACCTGAAGGATGCGCTGAAGGCGAACGCCCCGATCGACGAGATCAAGGCAAAGCAGGAGGCGCTCACCTCGATCCTTGACAACGTCACGAAGGGTATGTACAGCCAGCAGGCCGGACAGCAGGCTGGCGGTGCGGCCGGTCAACAGCCGCCGCCTCCCCCGCACGAGGATTCCAATCCCAGCGCGGGCAAGAAGGATGACGTGATCGACGCAGATTTCACGATGGAGAAGTAACGGTTCTTGATCCGCAGGATTCCGGTGAAGGTGATCCGGAAGCCTGCGGACCCCACTTCACAAGGCGGTAGCCAGTCCGCCGCAACGACAAGGTAAGGAGAAAACAAAATGGCGAAAGAGACAAAGATTCGTCCGCTCGGAGCACGCGTGTTGGTCGAGCCGAAAGAGGTCAAAGAGGAGATCAAGGGAGGGATTTACATCCCTGACACCGCCAAGGAAAAGCCCATGGAGGGCAAAGTGATCGCGATCGGCAAGAAGCGCGATGACGATGGCAAAGAGATCGCCTTCGACGTCAAGGTCGGTGACGCGGTTCTGCTGCCGAAGTACGGCGGCACGGAAGTCAAGATCGGGGACAAGACCTACCAGCTCGTCCGCGAAGAGGATTTGCTCGGCGTAATCGAGTAAGGGTTTCACAAGGTAACGTTTTCAGAAAAGGAGTTGTTGAGTTATGGCAGCGAAACAGATGATGTACGAAGCGGATGCCCGCCAGAAGATCTTGGCCGGCGTTTCCAAACTGTCGAGGGCCGTCTCGTCCACGTTGGGACCGGGCGGACGCAATGTGATCCTGGACAAGAAATTCGGTTCCCCGCAGATCACCAAGGACGGCGTGACCGTCGCGAAGGAAATCGACCTTCCTGATCCGTTCGAGAACATGGGTGCCCAGATGGTGCGCGAAGTCGCTTCGAAGACGAACGACATCGCCGGTGACGGTACAACCACCGCGACCCTGCTCGCCGAGGCGATCTACCGTGAGGGTCTGAAGAACATCACCGCTGGCGCCAACCCGATGGCAATCCGCCGGGGTATCGACAAGGCCACCGCCGCCGTCGTCGAGGCGATCGCGAAGCAGGCCAAGAAGGTCAAGGACGCTTCCGAGATCGAGAAGGTCGCGGCCATCTCCGCGAACGGCGACGCCAGCATCGGCAAGTTGATCGCCGACGCGATGGACAAAGTCGGCAAGGACGGCACCATCACGGTCGAAGAGGCGAAGACGCTGGAGACGACCTTGGACGTCGTCGAAGGTATGCAGTTTGACAAGGGTTACCTCTCCCCGTACTTCGTGACGAATCCCGAAGACATGGAGTGCGTGCTCGAGAATCCGTACCTCCTCATCAACGAGAAGAAGATCTCCAACCTGAACGATATGCTGCCTCTGCTGCAGAATGTCGCGAAGTCTGGCAAGCCGCTGTTGATCATCGCCGAGGATGTCGAGGGCGAAGCTCTGGCGACGCTCGTCGTGAACAAGCTGCGCGGCACGCTGCAGATCGCGGCTGTCAAGGCTCCGGGATTCGGCGATCGCCGGAAGGCGATGTTGCAGGATATCGCGATTCTGACCGGCGGCAAGGTCATTACCGAAGACCTCGGCACGAAGCTGGAGAACGTGACGCTCGATATGCTCGGCACCTGCAAGAAGGTGACGATCACCAAGGATAACACCACGATCGTGGAAGGCGGCGGCAAGTCCTCCGAAATCCAGGGCCGTGTCGCGACGATCAAGAAGGAGATCGAGACCACGACCTCCGACTATGACCGCGAGAAGCTGCAGGAACGTCTGGCGAAGCTCGCCGGTGGCGTGGCCGTCCTGAAGGTCGGTGCCGCGACAGAAGCCGAGATGAAGGAGAAGAAGGATCGCGTGGACGATGCGTTGCATGCGACGCGCGCTGCGGTGGAAGAGGGCATCGTCGCCGGTGGTGGCGTGGCGCTCATCCGCTGCCAGAAGGCTGTTGACACCGCGAAAGAAGCGGCTGTCGGCGACGAGAAGATCGGCTTCGACATCATCTCCCGTTGCCTGGAAGCTCCGCTCCGTACGCTGGTCGCCAACGCGGGTCTCGAGGCCGCTCTGATCGTCGAGAACGTGAAGACCGCCAAGGGTTCCAACGGTTACAACGTCGCCACGGGTGCTTACGAAGATCTGGTCAAGGCCGGTGTCCTCGACCCCGCCAAGGTGACGCGCAGCGCACTGCAGAATGCCGCTTCGATCGCCGGACTGCTCCTCACGACCGAGTGCATGGTCACGGAGATCCCGGAAGAGAAGAAGGCCGCTCCCGCCCCGAATCCGGAAATGGGAATGTAAGGCGCGAGTAAGCTGACGCCGCGCACCAAGGGCGCGGTTAGCTAAAAAGACGCGGACGCAACTTTGCGCCCGCGTCTTTTATTTTTCGACTGGGTGTGCGACGCACACCCACGCAGAACCTGAAATAGTCCGCTTACTTTCGCCGCCCGTATCCTACTTGGAAAGAGAGAACAGGGACTCTTCACTGAGGACTTCGCGGCCGGCTTTTTGCAGAGCTTCAATCGCCGCGTCGGCATCTTGGAAGCGGAAGACGAGAATCGCCTCTTCCTTGCTACGGTTGGCGAATGCGTACATGTACTCGATGTTCACGCCCGCCGTACCGATCGCCTTCAGAATCTCGACCATGCCGCCGGGCTTGTCGGGAACCGTAGCCGCTACGACCTCACGGATGTTGACAGCATATCCGGACCGAGAAAGGACGTCCTTCGCCTTCTCCCAGTCTTCCACGATCAGCCGAACGATTCCGAACTGTTGCGTGTCCGCCAGCGAAAGCGTCACGATGTTGATCTGCGCATCGGCGAGAGCTTGACAGATCGCCTGTAGATGCCCCGGCTTGTTTTCCAGAAAGATGGAGAGCTGATGAATTTTCATAAGACAAAACCTTTCTCTTTGGGAGGTGTCCCGCAAACGCACAGAACTTCACCCCTCCCTCATTTTGATAGAGCCTATTCTTGCCTATTCTCTTCCGTTTGGCAAGATGAAATTTCAAAAACTGTAAAAAATGAAAAGAGAATAATGAAGAATGAAGGTAGCGGAAAAACCGCTAATGACGAATAATGGACGGAGGAAAGCGATCACTCGTCCCTTTTGTCGTTTCCGTCCTTTATGTCCCTTCCCCCGCCTTTCAGCTAATGCCTAACTGGCTGGTACAAGGTGCCTCGGCTGGTGACGTAGCCGCCATGCGGGATAAGCGTGTTAAGCCGGTTAAGCGTGTCGAGCTGAGGCACTTCGTGCAGTGACGGAAAGCCCTGAAGGGCGTCACCTATACAGACGGGGGTGAGCGAAGCGTAACCCCCGGCGGTACGACCGATATCCGCCAAGCCCTGAAGGGGCGGCAGAACAATCTACCGCCACTCGCTATGCCGCGTCGCTTTCTGTCGCCCTTTCAGGGCTAACGTAGCTTTGCCTGATTCCGGGGGCTACGCTACGCTTGCCCCGTCTGTGTCCCTTCGCCCCTTCATGGCTTGTCAAAAGTTATCCCCATGAACATTCCCATGCGAAGTACGAATACCGGTTTTGCTTTAAATGGGGCGCGACCATCCCATTGTGCCGCATGAAAAACTACTGCCTACTCCCTATTGCCTCCTTCTCCGCTTCTCAGCTGGCGGCTTCGCCGCCCCTACTGCTTCTCTCGCCGTCATTTTTCATTACCGCTTCTGGCGGCTCGTCCCCACGGGAAGAGGGTTAAGCGGATTTGCGTACAGGCGTAGGGGATCAGATCGATTTCTTCGATCGCTCCGTTGACTTCAACGGGACTCAATGGCGGTTCCACCGCTCGCGCCGGGAAATCGGAACGGAATGTACCCCACATCTCTTTCCATGTCCTGAATGCCTTTACGCGAATGTAGTGTGGAACGGGAGACTCTGTGAAGCGCGATTCTTTCGGCCACTCGACCGGACTGTTTCCCGATTGCACCACTTGGGGCGACCCGTCTGCGTTCAGCAGCAACGCATAGTTCCACGCACCCGCCGGTTCGATCTCCCACGTAGCGAATTTCCCATCCAAAAACTCTTGCGTCTTCTTCCACGGGATTGCAGGTAGCGCGTAGGAATAGACCAACGGCCCGTATGTTACGGCAACGGAATCGTTCGCCCAATGAGAGGTTTTGATTTCCATCGGGAACAACAGCTCTACTTTGTCACCCGCTTTCCAAGTGCGCGAAAGCGTCAGAAAACGTCCTTGTTCAACGGACGGAACGGTTTCCCCGTTGACCTTTACGAGCGGTTTCGCACACCACGCGGGAATACGGAGACGCAACGGGAACGCGATGGGGGCGGACAGTTCCTTAACTGTCAGACCCACAAATTTATCGAATGGATAGAGGGTGCTTTGTTCGATTACGACATGGCTATTGGCTGAACCGACCTTCGCCTCGACGGTGTTGGCACCGTACGCAATGGCAACCAATCCGTTGTCGGGCGTTGCCATCCACATCGACTGGACGAATTTCGGCCATGCGAAATGGAAATTGCTACGGCAGCATCCGTAACCGGAATGCGGCGACGGGCAAATCGAAGAGACCTTGTCCCCGTTGTTGCAGAAACCGAGACGCTGGTTGGTGCAACGCAATTGGTTGAGCAACGAGTAGTAGCGTACACCCGTGCAGTCCGGCGGCATCATGGTGGGGATTGCGTTATATGCTACGGTTTCCAGCTGATCACCGAGCGTTGCATCGCCCAACACGCGAATGGCTGTCATGCTCGACCAAATGCGTTCCGCGATGGCGCAACTCTCCGTACCGCCTGTGGTCTCGCGATCCGACAACGGTTCGCTCCCGTTGAACATTCCGTCCACACGACCGAACCGGCGCATGATCCAACCGTCCGGACGGAGCGCGTTGGCGAACCCGTCGCGATCCAATGTATCGCCGGTTAGGCGGTAGAACAGTGCAGGAGATTTGAGCCCTTGGTTGGCGTTCACGATGTGTTCCGAGTAGGACTGGTCGCCTGTCCCGTCCGCGAAAAACTTTGACCATTCCGCCGTCTGTTCCCTCAAGAGGCGGGCGAGATCGAGTAGCCAGTTTTCGTGTGTATGATCATAGAGCCACAGTACCACATCCAAATTGTCGCCACCGCGCGCCTTTGCCCACTTACTGTCGCGGATCAACGGGTGTTTCGGCAAAGCTGTCAACTGGAATCGGAAATACCGCTGGAGGAACGGGACGATACGTTTGTCGCCGGTCGCCTCGTAATAATCCCGCAGATAATACAGGACAATCATATTCGCCCACCAGTTTCGGTCGAGGGGACCGAAGTCCCCGTTCTCGCGCTGGCTCGCCAGCACGGGGTCGATCCAGCGCACGGCCTTTTTCTTCAGTTCTGGATCGTCCAGCACATACGCCAGCGCAATCAGACCGCGTGCGTAGTACGGTCCACGCTCCCATGCGAACTGTCCGCCCCGTTTTTGACCGGAGACCCAATCGCTCTGTCCGATGTCCTCGTACAGTTCCTCCGCATGACCGGTTAATCCATCGCGCTGTAACTCCAGATTTTTCTTCAGCCATCCTTGTGGTTTCACACTGCCTAACGGCAGTTCACGGAATGCGCACGCTCGCACCGTCTCATCTGCCGCATTCCCCGCAGTGCAGAAAAACTGCATTCCCGCGATACATGCCAATGTCCAGACTAGAACCTCTCGTTTCATTCTCTTGCTCCTCTCTAAGATCCGTGTTTTGAATTCCGAGCTCGAAGTGTGCCGTATCACCGCACGAAGGACTGGCGTGACCGGCGGCATCCCTTTTCTAGCACCTAACGCCTACTCCCTACCGTCTTCTTTTCATTATCGTTTGGAAAACGCTATCAACTGTTCCAGCTTGTCCAATGCCGCACCACTGTCGATGGACTCGGCGGATTTCACAATTCCGGTGCTCAAGTCGGGAACAAGGTCTGCCGCCAACAGCGAGGCCGCCGAATTGAGCAACACGATGTTGCGCTTCGCACCTTGGATTTTCCCCGACAAGATCCCGCGCGTGATCTCCGCGTTCTGCGCGGCATCACCGCCTTCGAGATCCGCCGTCTCACAGGTTTCGTCAAAGTAGTTCAGCGGATCGATGTCGTAGGTCTTGATCCGCCCTTCGCGAAGTTCAGAACAGCGCGTCGATCCCGTCAATGTAATCTCGTCCATCCCGTCGCTTCCATGCACCACCAGAACACGACGCGAACCAAGCTCCTTCAGGACGTTCGCAAAAGTTTCGGTCAACTCTGGCGCGAACACACCGATCAACTGGCAGGGCGCACCAGCGGGATTGGTCAACGGACCCAACAGGTTGAAAATCGTACGAATGCCGAGTTGTTTACGCACGGGACCGGCGAAGCGCATGGCGCGATGAAACGATTGCGCGAACAGAAAACAGATACCTATCTCATTTAACGCCTCTTCCATCAGTTCGGGATCGACAGAGAGGTTGAAGCCAAGTTGCTCCAAGCAGTCCGCGCTTCCACTCTTTCCGGAACTCGCGCGATTCCCATGCTTCGCCACAACGGCGCCAGCCCCCGCCGCCACGAACGCGACAGTCGTTGAGACGTTGAAAGTCATGCCGCCGTCTCCGCCCGTTCCCACCGTGTCCAACGTGTTAGGTGTCAGAGACTGAATACGTGTGGCGGCAGCTCGCATCGCGGCCGCGCCACCGCAGATTTCCTCGACCGTCTCACCCTTCGCGTGGAGCGCAGCGAGAAACCCGCCGATCTGTCCTTCCGTCATCTCGCCGCCTAACATCGCGGTGATCGATTCAAACGCCTCGCCACGCGACAAGTCCCGACGTTCCACCAGCTTTTTCAAAATCTGAGAATAATTCATCATCTTCTTCCCGTTTGATTCCGTACAACCGTCAGTATAACAGAATGAAGCCGAAAGTCAATTTCGGGCGACAACTCATCCACGGACAAGGCGCATCTGCATAATTCACCCATCTCATGCGCACGAGAGGATTTTGGAAACAACAGAAACAACCTGAATGCAACAACTGAAAGAGGTGCACGGACCAACCGGTCCGCGCGTCACCTCTCCTTTGCCTTTACCGCGACAATCATCTGGTATCATTGCCCCGTTACCTTTATGAGATCGACTATTGGGACGCAGGCGAGTTGGCCAGCGCTTCTGGAACCATGGCATCGCAAACTCTGTCGATTTCGATGACGAGGGCGTCGTCGTTACGCAGGGCGGCTAACGTCGCCAGCCAGTCTGGCGGAGTAAGCGCGTTAAACTGGGTAAGCGAGTTAAGTTGGGCAACGGGGAGGTTGCCCCTCCTGTTTTCATTCGTCATTCGTCGTTGCCGATGCAAGGCGGCACTTCATTCTTCATTGCCAACTTCAGCGGCTCGCTTCTCAGCTAGTGGCATCAGCCCCTAACGGATGCGTAAGAAGCAGTCGGAGCCATATCGACGGATTTCACGGATCTGCATTCGTCGCAGTTCGCTCATACGGACACCGGTTCCCTCCACGCCGTTCAGGGCACAAGTGTCACCGAGAATCACAGGTGCATAGAACAGGTCGTATTCGTCGATCAACCCGTTGTCTTGCAATGCACCCGCTAGATGTCCACCTCCTTCGCAGAGGACCGCCAGGCAACCTTCTTCGCCCAAACGTCGTATCAATTCGGCGTATGGGAATACGCCGTCTTCGTGCGGTGCGAACCGCCAAACTCGTATGCGAGAGGGAAGCTCGCTCAGTATCGGTGGCTCGTTAAGACAGGCGAGAATCGTTCGTCCCGCCGCCGCGTCATTGAAGATCTGCGAGGAAAGCGGAATCGTACCGCGTGTATCGATGACCACACGCAGAAGCATACTTCCCGCCCGCGGCTCACCTGGAAATTCACGTCGGTACAACAGGGATGGATTGTCGCGTACGACTGTTCCAGCACCGACCAGAACCGCATCCGAACGGCGACGTAACTCCTGTACCGCGTTTCTCGATTCTTCCCCCGTGATCCATTGTGAATTGCGGTCTCGGTCTGCGATTCGTCCGTCTAGTGTCATCGCAAGTTTCAATCGAAGAAAAGGCAGTCCAGTGGTGATGTGCTTGTTGAAGGGAGCGATCAACTCGTTCGCTTCTTCAGCACACACGTTCTCCTGTACTTCCACACCCTGCTGACGCAGGAGAGCGAAACCGCGTCCCGTGTGTTTCGGATTCGCGTCGGGAACGGCGGCCACGACACGCGCCACTTGTTCGCGAAGAATACGGTCGGTGCAGGGTGGTTGCCGTCCCGTCGTGGAGCAAGGTTCTAACGTAACATAGAGTGTTGCGCCTTTCGGCGATTCCACGCACGACAGGAAGGCGTTGGTTTCCGCGTGTTCCTTACCTGCTTGCAGATGCCGACCTTCACCGATTACCCTGCCATCCTTCACCAGCACCGCACCGACCGGGGGATTCGGGCGCGTCAAACCTTCGCTCAATCGAGCGAGGTCGATTGCCCGACGCATGAACCGTTCGTCTTCTTCTCGCGTTGCCATGCCGTCTCCGATTTCACGCTACCAGAACTTCCACCACGGTTTATTACGCCGCTGTTCCAAGAGCCAGCTGACGAACTTCGGGTCGCCGTAAACCCGGTTCCAGACATCGTGTCCAACCTTGGGATATTGGCGGTAAATAATCTTGCGGTTCCCTGCAGCTTTCACTGCGTTGACCATGCGGATGGAACAATCGACCGGAACATTCTTGTCAGCCTCGCCATGCGCAACCCAAATCGGAAGGTTCTTCAGCCGAGGCGCAAGCGTGGTATCGCCACCCGCGCAGATCGGAGCTGCCGCCGCAAAACGATCCGGTTCACGTTGGATCGCGTCCCACGTGCCAAAGCCACCGAGCGAAAGCCCCGTGATGTAGAAACGATCAGGATCCCCCTGCTGCGTGTCAATGACGTGTTGTGCGATCTCTAATGCGGTTTCCAGTCCAAGTGCGGGATTCTTATCTGCGGAATAGGTCTCCTTGAAGGCAATGCGGTGAACCCAGCTGTTCAAAAGCGGCATTTGGCATTGCGGCGCAATGACGATCGCCTTCACGTTTTGCTTCAGCAGTTGGTTCAACAGAAGCGGGATACCATGCTTGAGTTGTTTTTCGTTATCCGTCCCGCATTCGCCTGATCCATGCAGAAAAAGGATGACGGGAAACTTCTCGCCCTTACGTGGAAACTGCGGTGACCAAATACGGTACTTAAACACCTCTGCCGTCTGATTCGTGTAGGCTGCACGACGCATCATGGTGTCGGGGGTGAATTGGGCGGAAGCTGCACCCGCTGACGCGAAAACGAGAAGAGACAAGAAAAGCTTTTTCATTTGGATTCCTCCTTCGGCGAAAATCCCAATGCCAACACATTCCAGGGAAATAAGGTAGAAGCAATGGCCATTCCCTCTACATTCTACCGTCGCCTTTCACCATCCATTGTAGCAAAAAGCGGCGGAAAGGAAAAGTAGGCAGTTGGCAATAGGGCGCATCAGCGTAATTCACCCATTCCGTACGCACGAGAGGATTTTAGAAATAACCATAACAACTTGAAGGCAACATTTGAAAGAGGTGCTCGGACCAACCGGTCCGCGCATCGTCTCTCCTTTGCCTGTAACTTGCCGCTATGGAGAGTCGCCGTGTGCTACGCGGGCGAGTTAGCCCGCGCTCTAAAGACAAGTTGTTTCTGTTGTTTTCATTTTCAAAAGACGACGGTGAAATACGCAGATGCGCCCAAAGCAATATGGAGTAAGTAGTGGGGAATAGCCATGAGGAGGCAGTATCTGCGGCGTGTAAAGCCGGGAAAGCGGAGAAGCAAAGATGCTGAGAAGCGACAATGAAAAATGAAGAGAGAAGAATGATGTTTCGACGGCTATCGATTGCGGTCGATTGCAATCGAATGACACGCGACACGTCTTCCCTGCT
>JAFYDR010000051.1 GCA_017544725.1 Kiritimatiellia bacterium | reverse complement strand
TTCCGAACGAAGTGAGGCAACGAGGACGTTGCCCCTCCCATAGCCCCGTAGGGGCGACAGTACACAGACGGGGGTGAGCAAAGCGTAACCCCCGACACGCCAACCAAAAACGAGAAAGCCCTGAAAGGGCGACACAATCCAACCACCTAGCTACCGAACCGTTCGCGTAGCGAACCACGAGGGTGTCGCCGTTACACAAGCGGACGCGACGGAGCGCGTCCCTCCCATTCGTTACTGCAACCTCTGGTTGTTTACTTCTCAGCCTCTCAGCTTCCCCGCTTCTCTGCTGGCGGCTTCGCCGCCTGTCACTCGTCATTCGTCACTCGTCACTACTTCGCGCAGCGAAGTTCCTGGTTGTTTCCAAAATCCTCTCGTGCGAATGAGATGGGGGCGTTACGCAGATGCGCCCTCCGAATATATTTCACGCCAAGTACGCAAAGTGCGCGAAGTTCTGCTTTTGAATTACTTTGCGTGGAACAGACAAGTAGGTTTTACAACAGGCTCTTCCGTGTGTTCCGTGTTTGGAAAAGGCCCGGCGCGCTTTTGCAATTGCCTTGTTAAAATGAAACACTTGTGTCGTGACCATGTGTAACGACAATGCATACGCTTTGGAACATGTCCACGGCGTTTTTTGTTCACAGCTGACAACTGAAAGTCGTTACGAAACTTGGAACAGGCCGGTACGCCATTCACCGATCAAACGGTTGGATTGTTCTTTGGCACCGCATTGTTCGTATGCGGCGCGGACCTTCGCATACTGTGAATCGAGAATCCCGGAAAGGATTAAGTATCCTTTCGGGAGTACCGAACGAGTTACTTGCTGGGCGAACTCGATCAGAACAGGTGCGAGGATGTTGGCAACTACGATGTCGGTTTTTCCCCACGGATGCGAGAGGTCTCCGATTTCCACAGGGATGGAAAGCCCGTTGCGTTCCGCGTTTTCCTGTGTCGATTGAATACAGTCCGGATCGATATCGAACGCTTTGACGTTGGCGAATCCCAAGAGTTTGGCACCGATCGCTAGGATACCAGTTCCGCATCCCATGTCTCGAACCGTTCTACCGTCCGTTCCCTGTTGGGAGAGTTCATCCAGATAAATCAGACACCCTTGCGTAGTTGGATGTTTCCCAGTCCCGAAGCTCATTCCTGGTTCCACGATAATCACGTGTTCTCCCTTTGCCGGTTCGTAGGATTCCCACGAGGGGCGAACGGTCAGGTGTTCCGAAATCTGTTCCACATGGAAGAAACGTTTCCACGCCTCCGCCCAGTCTTCGCGGTCGATTTGGAATTCTTCGATGATCAAATCCGTATCGAGAATCTTTGCGGTTTCGATCAGCGCGGAACGAACATCTTCGCTCTTCTGCACATCATCCAGGAAGACTTGGACACAACAACTTCCCGTTTCCGCATCTCGGTAGGAAGTGACGTTCCAATCAGGATCGACTAGCTCGAAGAACAGATCGAGTTTTTCGGAGGGGATGGATGCGGACAGAACGGTGGTTTGATCTTGCATTCGGGACTCCAATCAAAAAGGCACAGGGGGAATCGCCTTCCTCCTGTGCCGATTTCAGAATATTCGCTAGACGTTGGTAGTGACGACGGAATCAGCTTTCACCGCGTCTTTGATATCAGCGACCAAGCTGGGCGAGAGAACCTTGTTCAGACGGAAGACCGCTAACGAACGGTGCGTCTTCACATTGTGCGGATTCCGCATGTCCTCGATGTTGATTCCTGCATCCGCGAGACGGCGGGCAATCGTCGCGATCACACCAGGACGGTCATCGTAGAGGCAGAAGAGAGTCACGCCCTTGGGCTCGAAGTAGAGACGGTCGAACTCATCGATACGGGAGACCGTCTGGACACCCTCGGTAACCGTGCCGCGTACGCTGTACCGTTTCAGGCTCTTGTCCGGACGTTCCACCGTGATATCCAGCGTAATGGAGTTCCCGTATCCTTTGTCTTCCGCGATTTCCCTGTTGCTGTAGCGAATCCCGTTGTCTTCCAAGAATTTCATGGCAGCCTTTACGTCGTTGAAAGGATCGAAATCCTGCCAAAGTCCCGCGAGAATCGAGACGAGCAACCATTTCCCATACGGGTTCAATGCCCCGTAGAAACTCGTTTCCAGAAGCTTGACGGGCAGGGGACCCGAAATCTGACGGATCAGGTTCGCCAGCGTGTAGGCAAGTTCGCTGTAACTGCGTTCGAGTCCCGCTGGGATGTCACGGTTCACGATGCACGCCAGGTCGCCCTTCTCGTCCAGATCGATCAACTCTTCGGCGGCACGTTTCGCCGCATTGAAGTTCGCCTCGAAGGTGTTGGCGCCTAGGTGGGGCATCATGATGTCCGCGATGTCGGCGTTGGGCTTGTCACCCTCGGCGTCTTTCGGATAAACGTCATTGAGATAGCGGAGCTGTTTCTCCTGTTTCACGCTACGCAAGGCATCTTCATCGACGATCCCGTAACGGGCGCAGTTGATGATGGTCGCGCCTTGTTTCATTAGCGCAATCAGTTTCTCGCTGACGAGTCCGCGCGTCGCGTCCATCAGCGGAACGTGCAAAGTGATGTAATCCGCTTGTGCGAAGATCTCCTCCAAAGTCGAAGGCTCAATCCCCATGTCGCGCACACGATCACTGGAGATCAGCGGGTCGTATCCCATGATCCGGTTGTCGAATCCTTTCAGGTGCTTCGCGACTAGACGCCCGATGTGTCCGAGTCCGACAATACCAACCGTCTTACCGGTCAGTTCGCGTCCCATCAGCTTCTTCTTTTCCCATTTTCCGGCACGAGTGGAGATATCCGCCTGAACGATATGACGTGCATCTGCAAGGATCAGCGCGATGACTTCTTCGGCGACGCCGTTGGAATTCGCGCCAGGCGTATTCATCACGTCGATCTTGTTCTTCCGGGCATGTTTGCAGTCAATGTTGTCATACCCTGCGCCCGCACGGACGATGACCTTCAGGTTCTTCAGTTCGTCCTGAATTTCGGCCGTGATCTTTTCGCTACGTACGATGATAGCGTACGTGTCGGGATGTGCCTTGATCAAATCGGTTAGAGGCGTTTGGGAATCCTGCACCACCTCGTATCCGCCATGCTTTGTCAAGATGTCGGCTGCCACGCGATCCAGTTTCGTCGGGATGAGAACTTTCTTCATTTCTTGCTTCCATTGCTGTCGGGGATCAAATCGCCTCCGACTCCAAGCCGGCGGCGATTTGGACGGAACCCCGACACTCTCCGTCCAAAAGAAGGCTGCATTTTACTCTTTCTAGAAAGCGAAATCAATATAGGAATATCGATTCGTGTAGCGAAAGTTATTGGCAAACAGCTAGCTCGCGTTGCTCGTGGGAATATTCATGGGGAATAACTTGGAAAGCCACCCCATCTCGTCACTCGTCATTCCTCACTCGTCACCACTTCGCGAAGCGAAGTTATAGTTATAGTTATACGGTGAAATATACACAGATGCGCCATATTCATGTTATCTTCATTTATACCCAACGGTCAGCTTGCCCGTTTTCTGAAGTGGCGTGAACGGGCAAACTGCCCGTTCTATTACGTGATGCCTCACAGATTTCTGGCAACGAGGACATTGCCCCTTCCATTACGGACGATCTCTTATTAGTCCCCACAGAGTCCCCACAGTTTTTTACCCAAAATCCACCTTAAAGCATTGCGCACCAAATATTTATGTATGGTGGAGGCGGGGGGGAGCGAACCCCCGTCCGAAACAGCGTCCTGCAGATATCTACGCGCGTGTCCGGTCATTCAGTCTCGCGCGGGGGATGTCGGCCGGCAGGCTAACCCCAACGCCAGAGGCTGGTTGTACAAGCGCGGACGCCCAGCCTCCAGGCTTCCGACAGGATCTGCTAGTCGTCGCCTCCCCGCTCAGCAGACATCGGCGGTTCAACGTCGGGCCGTTAACTAGGCCGCGAGAGCGAAATCAGTGTTCGCGTTTAGTTTTTGCCCATGGGATTTACGAGGACCACAGACACCCTCGGCGCGCAACCGGCCCTCAACATGCCCCGTCGAAACCAGTCGCCCCCTCAAAAGGAAATATTATTATGCTCTTTCCCCAGCGACAAATCAAGCGAATAGTTGAAGAAATTTTTCAGCGGGACGCATCTGCGTATTTCACCGTCGTCTTTTGAAAATGAAAACAACAGAAACAACTTGTCTATAACTTCGCTGCGCGAAGTAGTGACGAGTGACGAGAGCGTTTTCTAAGTTATCCTCATGAATGTTCCTACGCGTAGCACACGGCGGCTCTCCATAGCGGCAAGTTACAGGCAAGCTCCCCGCCCGCGCCGTACGCGAGAACGTTCATGGGGATAACATTGAGAATGTTGCCAATGTGGAAATGTTGCCAGCCCCAATGTTGCCAGTCCCAGATTGGTTATTGGAACTGATTATTGGCAATATTGGATATTGGCAACATTTGATCAAGTTACAGGTAAGGAGAGGCGATGCGCGGACCGGTTGGTCCGCGTACCTCTTTCAAATGTTGTCTTCAAGTTGTTCTGGTTGTTTCCAAAATCCTCTCGTGTGTACGGAATGTGTGAATTACGCAGATGCGCCCTTTTCAGCGTGATCTCATCAGCACAATCCGGCTGAGAGACACGGAGGCTGAAAAGCGAAGAAACTGAAAAGCGAGTAAGGGGACATAAAGGACGAAAACGACAAAAGGGACGAGGGATAGTTTTTATCTGCCTATCATTCGTCATTTTTCTTTCTTCATTCTTCATTTCATTGGTGGCTTACTTTTCAGCTTCTCGCTGGCGGCTTGCCGCCCCGTCATTCTTCATTTTTATCTTTTCATTCATCATTGCCGCCTCGATTAGCGCCGATCAAAAAATATGATTTCTTGTTTATCGAAAAAACGATATACTAGTTGCCTTTACAGAGTGGATGGGGTTATGATTGAGTTAGAAGAAAGCAAAGCGAAGTTGGAGAAGTTGCAGGCAACCTTCACCGAGATGCACGATTATTTGGACATCGATAATCGTCGCGTTATCTTGGCGGATCTGGAGGAGCAGGCGACAAAGCCGGAGTTCTGGAACAACCAGACGGAAGCAAAGGAGATCATTGCGAAGACAACGGCTCAGCGGGCTGTGCTGCGTCCCTTCGATGAGCTTTCAAAGGTGCTTGACGATTGCGCCGTGATGGTAGAGCTGGCGGAATCGGAACCCGAAGGCGAAGCGCGCCAGTCCGCTCTTGAGGAAGCAGGGGAATCTTTCAGCAAGGCCGATGAGGTCATCGGTCGGATTCGCCTACAATCGCTCTTCTCCGGTAAGCTCGACGCCTGTAACGCCTACCTGACCTTGCACAGCGGTGCGGGCGGCACGGAGGCATGCGACTGGGCAAACATGCTTTTCCGAATGTACTCGATGTACTGCGAAGACAATGGTTTCGCCCTCTCCGTGCTGGATAGCCAGCCCGGTGACGAGGCCGGCATCAAGTCGATTACCTTCCGCGTGGAAGGTCCGTATGCGTATGGGATGCTGAAGGGCGAACGTGGCGTTCATCGGCTGGTGCGAATCAGCCCTTTCGATGCGAACAAGCGACGCCACACCTCGTTCGCCTCGCTCGACGTCGTGGCGGAACTCTCGGATGATATTGAGGTGGAGGTGAAGGAGTCTGATCTTCGGATCGATACCTACCGCTCTGGTGGGGCTGGTGGGCAGCACATCAACAAAACGGACTCCGCTGTGCGCCTGACGCATATTCCGACGGGAATCGTGGTCGCCTGCCAGTCAGAACGTTCGCAACACAAGAACCGCGCCCATGCGATGAACGTCCTCAAGGCGAAACTCTACGAGTATTACGAGGACAAAAAGCGCAAGGAGATGGAACGGTTCTACGGGGAGAAGGGCGACATTGCCTGGGGTAACCAAATCCGGTCGTACGTCTTCCAGCCTTACACGATGGTGAAGGATTTGCGGACAAATGAGGAAACCGCCGACGTGCAGGGCGTCATGGACGGGCATCTGCAGAAGTTCATCGAGGCGTACCTCACGCAACTTGCCGCCAAGACAATGGCGGCAAAGCCGGAATAGCGAGAGTCACTATCGTTTCCATCACGCAGGGTGATCGGCTCGGTTTGATTGTAGCGAACCAACAAGATTCTGACTACCGACGTTAAGACGGCAAGGGCGTCAACTGACACGATATGCGGCTGCTTCGGAGGTGATCATGAAGGCTGGGATCAAAAGATGGGTGAGGCCTATGCTCTCGTTCTACTTGCTGCTGGCTGTCGGATTCCTTGTCGGTATCGCTCTTCTTTCGCTGATTGAAGTCGGTGGTGACTCTTTTTCCTTTGCCGGTATTTGGCATATCGATTTTCTGTGCTGGTTTCTGGTGGCACCTGTCATCATGGCGGCGGTGGGACCATTGGGTATTACCTCGTTGATGGCTTATTTGTTTCGGGTTGAAGGAGGTACGCTGTTGGCTAGATCGCTGATATTTTCAAGCGTGCTGATCTATCTGGTTTTGGTGCTGATCATTTGCAAGTGGGTTCGTGCAGAAAGCAAAGGTGTGAGGTGGACGATGGGGCTTCTTTTGGTAGCGTATTCAGCGTTGGCGACAGTATCGCTCCTGTATGTCTCATCGCACATGTGAGGGGATAGCTTGATAGAAGCAATTATGTATGCGAGTCGAGTTAGGGAGTTTCAGTCGCAAGAGATGAGGTGATACGATGCCGGAACACAAGAATCCAGATGCCGCGTTCGCACGGCTGGCAAGATCCAAATTTCGCAGCAGATTCCATCTGTCGGATGATGACCGCCAGTACATTGCTGAAAAAGGCATAGAGACGATCCGCCGACATTGCGAGGACTTCATTCGCACACGACTCGCTCCGGCGAATCCGCCCAACGATGGGAAACAGACGCCGATGCGAGGACATCCCGTTTTCGTTGCTCAACACGCCTGTGCGTGTTGCTGCCGTGATTGCCTTGCAAAGTGGTGGAAAGTACCGCGAGGCGAGGCAATACCAGAAGATCGACAGCAAGGCATCGTCAATTTCCTCATGGCGTGGATTGAACGAGAATACAACCTGAAATGAAAGGCGGCAAAGCCGCCAGCTGAAAAGCGGGGAGGCTGAGAGGCTGCAATGAAAAATGAAGAGAGAAAAATGAAGAATGAAGAGCCGCCTTGCGGCGGCAATGACAAATGACGAATGACAAATGACGAATGATGGAAACGATCACATGTCCCTTTTGTCGGTTTCGTCCATCATGTCTCTTTCCCGCGTTTCAGCTTCTCCGCTTCCCTGAGTACTGTTGTTCTTGTTGTTTCACAATTCTGTCTTTGGCATAAGGTGGTTTCTCAGATGAGCCTCGAACTACGATTGATTTCGATTGCGGATTGACAAGCGGGAATGAAATCTGTAAAATATCCTTTTTCTTGAGGTAAGAGGTAGTTTCATGTACACATCATCTGATTTGCGCAAGGGGTTGAAGATCGAGATCGAAGGGCAGCCTTGGATCATTACGGAATTCGATTTCAGTAAGCCGGGGAAAGGGCAGGCGATCTACAACTGCAAACTGAAGAATATGCTGACGGGTTCTACGATGAGCCGTAGCTATCGGTCGAATGACAAGTTCGACAAGCCTGAGCTTTCCGAGCAGAAGCTGGAGTATTCTTACGAGGATCAGGGAACCTACATCTTCGTCAACAGCGAGTACGAAGAGTATCGTGTGGACGCCGAAGTGCTGGGGGACAACAAGTTTTTCCTGACCGACAATATGCAGGTGGATGCGCTTCTTTACAACGGACAAGTGATTGAAATCGAGCTGCCGTACTTGGTGGAGCGTAAGGTAATCGCGTGCGAAGTCGGCGCGAAGGGCAACACGGCTGCGGGGAAGGTTACGAAACCCGCGACGGTCGAGGGTGGATATCAGCTTGCCGTTCCTCTGTTCATCAACGAGGGCGATGTGATCCGCATCGACACGCGCACGGGCGAATACAATGACCGTGTTCACGTGTAACGCATTCAACTTGATTTTTCTGTGAGAATCGGGTATTCTGAAATCGTCTCAAGTACAAACAAAGGGATGTTATGGAGTTCAAGTTGGTTTTAGGTTTGCCGAAGGGCAGCTTACAGGAATCCACCTTCAAATTGATGGAGAAGGCTGGATTTTCGATTAAGGCGGGGGATCGTTCCTACACCCCCCGCGTGGATGATCCGCAGCTGGAATGCCGTCTGATTCGTCCGCAGGAGATTTCCCGTTACGTGGAGCTGGGGTTGTTGGACGCCGGCATCACGGGGTACGACTGGATCTACGAGAATGGATCCGATGTTGTTGAGGTTGCCGAGTTGTGCTACTCCAAGGCGACTTCCCGTCCCGTGCGTTGGGTGCTCGCAGTGCCTGAGGACTCCCCGTTCAAGGAAGTGAAGGATCTGGAAGGAAAGCGGATTGCGACGGAGGCTGTCGGGTTGACCAAGCGTTTTCTCGCGAAGAACAACGTCAACGCCGAGGTCGAGTTCTCCTGGGGGGCGACGGAAGTCAAGGCTCCCGAGCTGGTCGATGCGATTGTCGATTTGACGGAGACCGGTTCTTCGCTTCGTGCGAACCACCTGCGCGTCATTGCCGAGATTTTGACTTCGACGACACGCCTGATCGCCAACAAAAAGGCTTGGGACGATCCGGCGAAGCACGAAAAGATCGAGCAGATTGCCCTGCTGCTGCAGGGTGCCTTGTCTGCCGAATCCCGCGTGCTGGTCAAACTGAATTGCCCCTCCGACAAACTGGATGCCGTGACGACGGTTTTGCCGGCGTTGCACGCTCCGACGGTCAACAAGCTGAAGGATGCGGACTGGTTTGCGGTGGAGGCTGTTGTGGAAGAGAGTGTTGTTCGCGACATCGTGCTGCCGCTCCGCAAGGCTGGAGCTACCGGTATCATCGAGCTGCCGCTGAACAAGGTGATCTTTTAAGGACAAAACACTTCCGGACGCCTTTCGGAGTCCGGGTTACTGAGGAGAAAAAACGTGGGTTCGATTAAGAAGAAACGCCGTGCCAAGATGGCGAAGCACAAGTACCGCAAACGCCTGAAGGCAATGCGTCACAAGAATAAGTAAGGCGTCTGGGATGAAACTCTTCCGATTCGGTTCACTCAGGTGCGTGGTCGGACTGTGTTTTGTTCTGGTCTTTGCCTTGGAGACCGCGCTCCTTTCCGGGTGCGCGGTCTTCTCCACTTCTCCTTCCACTGGCTTCTCGTTAGATGAAAAGGAGAAAAAGGAGGCGGAAGCCTTGTCCCTGCTCTCACAGGGGTTATTGCAGTTGTATGCGGACGAGGCAAAGAAGGGGAGCAACGATGTCAACCGCGCCGTTTACTACTTAAACCTTTTCGCTCGTGCGTGCGATACGCTTCCGCAGAATCGCGATCTGTTGGTGGCCTTTGTCACGAGCCTGGAGAATACACACCTGTACACCAACGGGTATCAGGCTGTCTCTCGTTACCTTACGTTTTCCCCCGACGATGAGGAAATGCAACAGATGGCTTCCTATTTCGCAGCCTCTGCCGGGATGTACCCGGAAGCGATTTCCCATTGCAAGCGGGTGATCGAACTGTCTCCGACCAACCGTACGTTCACGGCTGAACTGGTGCGCCTGCAACTGTTGTCCAAGGACGACTCCGGTGCGCTTCGTACCATCCGCGAAGAATGGTCTCGGTATCATGATGAAGAGGCGCAACATCTCCCCATGGGAAAGGGGTATGCGCTTTATTCGGAACTGAAAGAACCCGCTCGCGCGATTCCCTATCTGCAGCTTGCGCACCAGTATCTGCTCTCTCTCGATCCCGAAAGTAAGCTTCGTTCGAGTATCGGTATTCTTGAAGGGAAATGCCTAGCCGAGACTGGTCGCACGAACGAGGCGATGCGTGTGTATCTTGAGACCTACCGAAACGATCCCGAGAAGCTGAGTGCCATTCATCTGGCTTCAGAACTCTTGCCATTTTCGGATAAACGCTTTGACAGCCTTCGTACAAAAACGCAGCGCGCGTATGTAAAGGATGAGGATCTTCTTTTGTACATTTCCGCGCTCCAGCGGATCAGATTTGTTGCGGACGAGCCGCAGACCAAGGACGGGCTTAATCATTTCTTGGAGTCGCTACCGTTGTTGCGCCGTTATTACACGCGGAGTTCGGAAGAGCGGAAGACGTTGCCGGTAGATTTCTACAACTGGCATATCGCTACCTACGAGTGTTTGTCTGATCTGGAGAAGGAACACAAGTCAAACGGACTTCATGATCTGCCCGCATACCGTCCGCAGCATCTGGAAGCATACAGCTGGAAAGAGACGGAACGGCTCGTTCGGGAGGCGATAAAGGTTTATCCCGATGAACCCTCCTTCAAGAACTATCTGGCGTACAGCTGGGCGTTGCGGAAAGAGAATCTCGAAGAGGCGAACCGTCTGGTTAATCAGGCGCTTGCCGTCGATCCAAAGTGTGGGGCATATCTGGATACCAAGGGATGGGTGCTTTTCCAATCTGGTCGTCCTTACCAGGCACTCCAGTTGCTCTTCCAAGCGGCAGAAAACACTCCCGATGACGAGATTTTCGATCACATCCGAACCGTGCTGACCGCACTTGGAAAGAAACGCGAGGCGGAAGCGGTGACGAAGTTCTTGCAGAAAAGAAAACAACAACCGAAAGAGTGATTCTTACCGCCGAATACGAAAGGAAAAGAGAGAATCCATGAACCCCTTTTTGGACATTCCGTATTATCCCGATTTCGCGGAGATGACGCCGGAGGCAGCAGACGAGGCGTTGCAGAAACTACTTCCTGAAACAAAGGCTGCGATTGAAAAACTGGAGACCAGTGCAAAGCCCACTTGGGAGGGGATTATGCGTCCGCTCTACGACGCCCTCTATCCACTGGGCGATGCGTGGGGTATGGTCGGACATCTGCTTTCGGTCATGAATTCAGATGCGTGGCGCGCGGTCCAGGAAAAGCATCTTCCCGCCGTGGTCGAACTTTTTCTTCGCGTGAACCAGAGTACCGTTTTCTACCGGGCGTTTTGCGCCTTGCGCGATCGTGACGAGAAACTGTTGCATACGTTGACCTCTGTCCAGCGTCGCTTGCTCGCCAAATCGATTCAGAATGCCGAGCACAACGGTGTCGCATTGGAAGGAGAGGCGAAAGATCGGTTCAACGAGATTGCGCGGCGTCTGGCGAAATTGTCCACGGATTTTCGGAATAATCTTCTGGATTCGACCAAGGCGTTCTCTCTCACCTTGACCCAGCGTGAAGAGGTGGAAGGTTTGCCCGAGTCTCTCCTCGCAGTTGCCGCGCAGGCTGCGGGCGGCACCGTGCAGGATGGTCCGTGGAAGTTCACGCTTGATTACGCAGTCTATAGTCCATTCATGAAGTACAGCCGGAACGCTCGTGCCCGCGAACAGGTGTACCGCGCCTACGTGACACGTGCTTCTTCCGGGGAACATGACAATACGCCGCTCATCGAAGAGATCCTCGCGTTGCGTCGAGAGGAGGCAGTGCTGCTTGGCTATCCGAATTACGCGGCGTTGAACCTTTCATCCAAGATGGCGAAGACGGTTCCCGAAGTGGATAAGCTGATTTCGCAGTTGGCAGAGGCTTCGCTGGGTGTGGCGAAAAAGGAAGCGGAAACCCTGCGCGAGTTTGTCGAGAAGTCAGATGTTTTGACTCAAGAGTTGCCGCTTACCCCGTGGAATATTTCCTTTTGGGTGGAACGCCAGCGCGAGGCGAAGTACGCGTACAACGAAGAAGAATTGGCGAAATACTTCCAGTTGCCGAAAGTTCTTTCAGGACTCTTTTCCTTGTCGGAACGGCTCTTCGGAATCCATATCGTCGAGAAAACAGGCAAGGTGCCAGTTTGGCATCCGGACGTCCGCTTTTTCGAGGTGTACGATGCGGCGAATGAGAAATCGCCGATCGCCTGTTTCTATCTCGATCCCTACAGCCGTCCCGAGACAAAGAGCGGCGGTGCGTGGATGAACGAGTTCCGTACACGTGACCGTCGTCCAGACGGGACGTTGGTTCTTCCGATGGCTGTGCTGGTCTGTAACCAGACCGTGCCGGTAGGGGACAAACCCGCGATTATGCGGTTCAGCGAAGTGGAGACCTTGTTCCACGAGTTCGGGCATGGACTCCAGCACATGTTGACGACGGAAGAAATACCAGAGGCCTCCGGTCTCAACGGAATCGAGTGGGACGCTGTTGAGGTGGCCTCACAGTTTATGGAAAACTGGTGTTACGACCGTGCTACGCTTCAGGGACTCAGTGCGCATGTGGAGACGGGCGAGACGCTGCCGGATGAACTTTTTGACAAGTTGTGGGCGGCGAAAAACTATCGTGCCGCCACTGCCATGATGCGTCAGTTGAACTTTGCTGCCGTGGATATGGATCTCTATGCGCGGTATCCTCGTCCCGAATGGAAGGACGCGAACGCTGTGAAAGAGGCCGACGACGCGAAATATTCGACGGTTCCTACCATTCCGGAAGATCGTTTCCTGAACAGCTTTAGCCATATTTTCGGGGGCGGGTATGCCGCTGGATACTACAGCTACAAATGGTCCGAGGTGATCTCCGCCGATGCTTTCGCGGCATTTGAAGAGGCAGGGCTGGACGATGAAAACGCCGTCCGTGCAATCGGCCGCCGCTATCGTGAAACAATCCTGTCGCTAGGCGGCGGAGTCGATCCGGAAAGAGTGTTCAAACTCTTCCGTGGACGTTCTCCGCGCATTCAGGCAATCCTGCGCCATGCCGGACTGCTCTAGGCGAGGGCGGCAAAGCCGCCCAGCGTGTTAAGCGTGTTAAGCTAAGAAGCGGGGACGATGGAGACGATGGGGGACAATGGGGACAATCGGGACTGGGTTTTAGCCGCCAGTCTCGCCAGTCCGTTCCGACATGTCGGGTGTCGTTTGTCGCGTGTCATCGGTAGCTATCGATTGTGATCGAACGGGTGGGACGTGCTTTTCGCGATCGTTTGGCGATTGTCAATGGTAAAGTCAAAAGAGAGACGATGTGCGGACCGGTATGGAAAAGGGAGGACGCAGAGGAACGCAAAGTCTGAGATTGCCCAATGGTTGTCCGAATGGTGTCTCCAAAATTCAAATAATCCCCTTTCTTTTCCGATTCCGTTCTGCTATCCTTTTTCCCGTTGTGCGGCGAGTGCCGCACATGTTTACCAACGTCGTGCGTAACAAAGAAATCGAAAGCAAGAACTCAAACGCCGATATGACAACTTCCGAGAACCAGATAGTCATCTATCAGCCGAACGAGACCGTCCGGCTGGAAACTCGATATGCCAATGAAAGCATTTGGTTGTCCCAATTGAAGATTGCGGAATTGTTTGGTGTGCAGAAGGCGGCCATCAGCAAGCATCTGAAGAATATCTATTCCACAGGAGAATTTAACCGCGAGGCAACTGTTTCCAAAATGGAAACTGTTCAGAATGAGGGCGGCAGGACGGGCGCGTCCTTGAAGGATGTGGGGATGAAAGAAAGAGAGGCGGCATGAGTAGTAAGGGTAGTAATACAATGGTCGCAACTGAGAATGTGCAAAGCATTCATGACTGCATTTTCACGGTTCGCGGCGTTCAAGTTATGCTTGACCGTGACATAGCGGAGTTGTACGGAGTGCCGACAAAGGCCCTTAACCAAGCCGTCAAACGCAATGCAGACAGGTTTCCCGAAGGATTCGTATTTCAGTTGACGCAAGACGAGTTTGATGTTTTGAGGTCACAACTTGTGACCTCAAACGAATCGAGCCATTTGCCTCAATGTGTTTTGAGGTCACAACTTATGACCTCAAAAAGAGGAGGTTTGCGATATAGGCCATATGCATTTACAGAGCATGGCATTGTCATGCTGGCATCACTGCTTAAATCAAAGACTGCGTCTGAAGTGTCGGTTAGAATTGTCAATGCCTTTGTCGCCATGCGGAAGTTCATCCTCGCGAACGCGCAAGTGTTCCAGCGCATTGAAAGCGTCGAGCAGCGTCAAATTGCAACGGAAGGGAAAGTAAATGACATTCTGAACCGTCTCAATACTGGAGAAGTCCCTGAACAGAGGATCTTCTACGACGGCCAGCTGTGGGATGCTCGGGCTCTGATTCTGAAGCTGATCGGGAACGCGAAGCGGTCGCTGATCCTCATTGACAACTGGGCGACGCCGGAGGTGCTGGACCTTTTCGCGAAGAAGCGCGAGGGGGTGAAAGTGACAATTTTCACCTCGGAGCACTACGACAAAAACCACGTTCCCCATCGCAAGATCTCCCCCGCCGACATCAAGACCTTCAACGCGCAGTACCCGAAACTCGCCGTCCGCTACAACGAAACCTTCCACGACCGCTTCCTCATCATCGACGACAGGGAACTCTACCTCATCGGCGCGTCGCTGAAAGACCTCGGCAAGAAGTGCTTCGGCTTCACCAAGATGGATGCGGGTGAGATTCGTCGCATCAAGAAGGCAGCCTTCGCCCCCTAGGCTACCGGCGCATTGGAAACTGGCAACATTGGGACTGGCAACATTCCTACATTGGCAACATTTCTCATTGCGCCGGCACGCCGTCCATGCTATACTTCCGTTCATCACACCACACCGAGCATTGGTCGATGACGGCTTGCCGCCTCCCGCCGAATGAGAAGCCCATGAACCCACACGAAAACCAGATTGTCGTCTATCAGCCGAACGAGACCATCCGGCTGGACGTGCGTCTTGAAAACGAGACCGTTTGGCTGACGCAGGAGCAGATGGCGTTGCTCTTTGGCAGGGATCAGTCGGTCATCGCACGACACGTC
>JAFYDR010000050.1 GCA_017544725.1 Kiritimatiellia bacterium | reverse complement strand
GCGGAGTGGGAGTACGCCTGCCGGGCGGGGACGACCGGCACTTATGGTGGTACGGGCAATCTCGACGAGATGGGATGGTACAGCGGAAGAGAGACGCACCCCGTGGGGCAGAAGAAGCCGAACGCGTGGGGGGTGTACGATATGCACGGGAATGTCTGTGAATGGTGCGAGGACTGGTACGGTGACTATCCGACGGGTAATGGGACAGACCCGACCGGACCGGCCTCGGGGTCGTACCGGGTGTTGCGCGGCGGCTGCTGGGGCAGCGATGCGCGGGGCTGCCGTTCCGCTCTCCGCTACTGGGGCAATCCTGACAGCCGCTACTTCAGCGTTGGGTTCCGCCTCCTCTGCTCCGTAGGACCGCGTGATACAGGGACGGAGTAAAGGATGAGGAAAGGACAAGCGAAGGCGCAGGGCGGCCCAGGTCGGAGACGGGCCGCCGCGCCGAAGCGAGCGGGGCGTGGGGGAAAAATGCCGCGCGTAGCGCGGCCGAAAAAGTTTCGGGTCTTCAAAGAATTTTGTGGAAGATTTCCGCCTGAAAGCCCCGAAGGGGCGAAGGTACACAGACGGGGGCAAGCGTAGCGCAGCCCCCGGAATCATGCAAACCCGCGCTAGCCCTGAAAGGGCGGCAGAGGGCGGTGGGCATGGCGTGTTGCCGTGCGACATTCCGTCGCCCCTTCAGGGCTTGGCGGATACCGGTCGTACCGCAGGGGGTCACGTTTCGCTCACCCCCGTCTGTACAGTCGATGCCCCTTCAGGACTTTCCACATTCTTCTTGGAAGAACCAAATTTTTCTGCGTTGCCGATTGGCTTTCGGATATGGTAAAGTAAAGGCGTTTGAGTGATTTGGGAAAGGATTAGGCAATGAGAAGTTGGTTCGTTCATGTTTCGCTTGTTTGGGGATTGTGCGCATTTGCTGTCGCTGCCCAACCGGAGAATTTGGATCTGTATCTATTGATCGGACAGTCGAACATGGCGGGGCGCGGTGTGGTGACGGATGCCGACAAGCAAACGCATCCGCGCATCTGGATGTTGAATCGCGAGAATCAGTGGGTTCCTTCGCAGGATCCCGTTCACTTCGATAAGTCTGTCGCGGGTGTTGGTCTCTGTTCCGAGTTCGCTCGATGTGAGGCAACAGCGCATCCGCAATCCGTAATTGGTCTGGTCCCATGTGCATTCGGCGGTTCTTCCATTCAAGAGTGGCAGCCCGGTCAAAAGCATTATCAAAACATGATCGTGCGCATGAAGGCGGCGATGAAGAACGGCAAACTGAAAGCGATTCTGTGGCATCAGGGGGAGTCGAACTCCGGGAACGCCGCGAAAATCGCCGAATATCCGGCTCTCTTCCAGAACATGATTTCCAGTCTGCGGAAGGAACTGGGCGCGGAGTCAATTCCCGTTCTGATCGGTGAACTGGGACACTACAAGGCGAACTATCTCTCGTTCAACAAAATTCTGCCGCGCGTTGTGGCGGAGACGCCGCACAGTGCGTTGGTGACGGCGGAGGGACTTTTTTCCAACAACGACATCGTGCATTTTGACCGCGAGTCGTTGTTCGCGTTCGGCACACGTTACCATGAAGCCCTAGAAACCTTGCGCAAGGGAGCGCCACAGGTTTCCTCCGAAGTGGTGACATGGCCGGCTGCGGAGGGAACGAAGGCGGAGGGTGATTTTCAGGTGCGCGTGAACGGGAAGCCGCTGGATGTGCAGCTGGTGCCGACGCCCACCCACACCTTGAAAGGAGAAAAGGCGCATTCGTATTCCTTCGCGCAATTCGACTGTGCTGTGGAGGTGATGGTTGAAGTCACGACCACGCAATCCGTCGAGAACGTTCGCATCCTGCCGTTGGCGAAAGGAATCAAAGCGGAGAAGAAATCCGCGCATTCGATCTCGTTCAAGGCGAAGCCCCCGTTTCAGTTGGCAATCGAACCGGAGGGACGTCACCATGCGTTGATCCTCTCCGCCAATCTGCCGGAGACCGATGTGCCGAAAGCCGATGATCCGTCGGTCGTCTATTTCGGTCCGGGACGGCACAAGCCTGAGATGATTACGTTGAAGGACAACCAGACGCTGTACCTCGCTGGCGGTGCATGGGTGGAGGGCGCGGTTCGCGCGAGCGGGACGAACCTCACGATCCGTGGACGTGGCGTGTTGAGCGGTGCACCGTGGCCTTGGGTGAACGGACCGATGGGACACATGGTCGGCATCTACGATGCGCGCAATGTGGTGGTGAAAGACATCACGTTGCATAGCGCGTGGACATGGTGCCTCGTGCTGGTCAACTGTCAGCGCGCGCTGATAGACAACGTGAAGATTCTCGGCGGACGCGTTCTGAATGATGACGGCATTGATATTTGCGATTGCAAGGATGTCGAGATTCTTCGTTCGTTCATCCGGTCACAGGACGACTGTTTCGCGTGGAAGTTGCTCCAGCGGAAAAAGCTGAAATGCGAAAACATCTACGCGCATGACTGTACGTTGTGGACGGATGTCGCCAACGCCTTTCGGATCGGGTATGAAAACGGAGGAACCGGTTTCCGGAATCTGCTTTTCAAGGATCTCGATATTCTTCACCTAACGTTGAAGAAGTCGGATCCGGAAGTCTATTGGGCGAATTGTGGAATCATGCTGCAGCCCAGCAATGGACAGACGATGGAGCGACTGCTTTTCGAAGACATACGCTTCGACACGGCAGAGCCTGGTGACATCTTCCTCTATGTGAACACGCGCCCGTATGCAGATGGAGCGGGCAAATATACTGTGGGCGGAAAACTGAAGGGATGCACCATTCGGAACGTTCAGCTGCCGCCGTCCAATCCGCCCTCGCCGATGGTGATTTATCTGAACAGCGTCGATCCTGATCACCCGATCGAAGATCTGGTTCTGGAGAATGTCAGCGGGTTCGGAAAAGTGATCCAGCACGGAACGATCAAAGGGACGAAGGGACTGGAGTAACTTTAACACGGAACTCACGGAATGAGTACAAAACTTCCGTTGAGTTCGGTTGGATGAAACGGTTTGGGAAAGGAAGAGAGAATGAAGAGAAGAGAGTTCTTTCAAGGAATGTTTTTGGCTGCGGCGGTTGGAACGGGAATGAATCTCCCTGCCGCAGAGGCGACAGGGGAACGGAAAACCTTTTTGCAGCGTTTGGCTGAGAATCGTCCGTTCTTTATCGGTCATCGCGGTTGCCAACCGCTTGCACCCGAAAACACGATTCCTTCATTTATTTGCGCCTGTCGTCTAGGAATCCATGCAATCGAAACGGACGTACAGCGTACGAAGGATGGTGTGCTGGTCTGCTCTCACGACGCGGACATGAAGCGCGTATTCGGCGCAGATCTGAAGATCGCGCAGACGACATACGCTGACTTGTGCAAGTTCTCCGCCAAGATCGGCAAGAAGTGGGCAACGTGGGATCCGTCATTGCTGCGGTTGCCGACATTTGACGAGTATCTGGAAATCTGTGCGCAGTACGACAAAGTACCCTTCATCGAAACCAAGGGCGACGTGTCGATCGTGAAGGATGTGTTGCAGGCGGTAGAGAAGCGGAAGATGATGCAGATTGCCGTGCTTTCCTCCATCCAGTTCCCCCATATTGAAGAGACTCGCCGTTTGAACGGGGAGATTTTCATTCACCACATTTTCAGTACGCCTGAACTGATGGAAAAGATTGCGAAGATGGGCAATGGTGGGCTCTCCTACAACTATCCAAAGTTGGAGGATGTGCCGAAGGGATTGATTGAGAAGACGCATGAAAAGGGCGTGAAGGTTTGCCTGAGGGCTGGTGATTCGGCAGAGACTGTCCGGCAGATGTTGGCGATGGGACTGGACTACATCCCATCCAACAATGCGATTCCGCTGGTGTGGCAAAGGGGCGGCGGCTTTGCTGCTACGCCAGCTGGTTAAGTGAGGGAAGCGAGTTAGGCTGGTTAAGCGTGTTAAGCAAGTTAAGTAGGAAGCAGGCAAGTGGGCGCTTCGCGCAATGAAGAATGACGAGTGACGAATGACAAGGTGCAAGCCCAGAACTAACTTCTCAAGCGAAGTTATAACCAAGTACCTTGCCCGCGCTGCGCACGGGAACGTTCATGGGGATAACTTGGAAAAGTACCACATCTCGTCACTCGTCACTCGTCACTGCCGCGTCTAGCGGCTTCGCGCAGCGAAGTTATAGGTAAGGAGGAAGGATGATGAAACAGGTAAAACGAGAAATTGAAATCCATTTGGAACGGATTGAACTGCTGGAGTCCGGGCTGAAGCTGGACAAGCACACGACGCATCAGATCGATGCCTCGTTGATCTGGCCGCGCACGGGTATCGCCAAGAAGACGGGGTCGCAGTTGGTGGATCTGGATTATGCGGCGGCAGATCTGTCGGGAGTGCAGTGGGGAAAGAAGATTCTCTTGCGCGAATCAACGGAAGGACGTTTTGCGCTTGGTGTCACTGTTTCCGAAGCACTGGACTACGAGAAGCTCGAAAAGTTTCTGCGCGAGTGTTTCCGCATCGGGATTAAGGCGGGGGGCTCGTTGGCGGCATCTTATTCCGGTGGGCTTTCCAAGTTCGTCACCGCGCCTTTCGAGGCAACGGCGAAACTGGTCGGCACCTATCCGGGGCCGCAGACGTTGGCGGAAGGCATGACGGAACTGCATTCCGAGGAGTTGCCGCAGCCGGGATGTGAACGGTTGTTGACCGTACAGCTCTTCTCCACCCAGTCGTTAATCCGTACCTCCCGCCGCAAGGTGAAAGGCGTGACGAAGACCACGAGGAAAATCCTGATGAGGGAAGGGGATCCGAATGGGATTGTTACGTTGCGGATTGTTACGCTGGAATCGTGAGGGATAATTTGCTATACTGAACCATTATGAGTTCCGCTTCAGAATCCCTTTGGCGTCGATTGTGGCGTCGGCTGGACACGCGTTTATGCCTCGTGGTGATCGCGGTTTACGCGGCTGCCGCATTGTACGGCGAGATCGTGTACCGTTACTATCGCGCCGTAGATCGAACGCCGCCGTACAATGTCGTACACGAGACGGCGCGCTATATACCGCCCGCGATTACCAGTTGGATCTCCTCTTCCGATTCCGCCAAGCGGACACAGGCGTTTTCCAAATCGCAAAAAGGGGAAAAACTGCCGAAGTTTCTGTTGGGGAGCGACAACCTCGGTCGCGATGTCTTCCAGCGGCTTGTGCAGGGAACCCGGATCGCCTTCCACGTCGGTATCATGACCTCGTTGATCGCGATTCCGTTGGGTGTTCTGCTCGGTTGCCTCGGCGGGTATCTAGGGGGGGCGGTCGATAGCTTTGTCTCCTGGCTTTGCGCAACTGTCGCCTCGATGCCGGGACTTCTCTTCATTCTGGCGATTGCGATGGTGGCGGGACAGGGACTGTTGGGAATTTATTTAGGTATTGGTCTGACCACGTGGGTCAGCGTGTGCCGTAACATTCGCGGCGAGGTAATGAAACACCGGAACCGTACCTACGTGCAGGCGGCGCATGTGCTTGGCTACAGCCGTTTCCGTATCATGTTCCGGCACATCCTGCCGAATGTGATGCACATTGTCCTGATCGCCTTCTCGATCCGATTTCCCGCGTCGATTTCGACGGAGGTGTTTATCAGCTTCCTCGGAATCGGTGTCCATGACGATCCGTCTTGGGGAATCATGATCAACAACGCGCGTCTCCGCCTTTGGCAGGGCGTCTGGTGGGAGATGACCTTCGTGACGCTTGCGATCTTTCTGCTTGTTCTGGTGTTCAACCATCTTGCGGACGCGCTGCGCGACCTGCTCGATCCCGCCCTGCGTTCGGAGAAAGGGGAATGAGGAAAGGCGGATACAGGGAAGTCTGGAAAGTCGCTCTGCCGCTGCTCTTGAGCCAGGCGTGTTTCGTCGTCATGCAGTTCTGCGACCGGATTATGCTCTCCCGGTTCAGTAGCCATGCGATCGATGCCGCGCTTTCCGGTGGAATGCTGGCGTTCTGCTTCATCTGCTTCTTCCAAGCCGTCGCCTCCTATGCGGGTACGTTTGTCGCGCAGTACTCTGGTGCGGGGGACTCGCGCAATGCGGTGCTTTCCGCAATTCAAGGGTGCTGGCTTGCCATCTGCGGCGTGGTGCCAATTATCCTGATGATTACATTCGGAAACTGGATTATCTCGATTTCCGGTCATCCGTCCGAGGTAATCGTGTATGAGAAGCAGTATTTCGAGATCCTGATGTTGGGTGGATTCCTTTCCCCGCTGAACGGCGCGTTGGGCGGTTATTTCACCAGTACCCTGCGGTTACGGGTGAACTGGGTTGTCAATACAGCAGGGTGCTTGCTCAATGTCCTGTTGAACTGGGTACTGATCTACGGTCGCTGGGGCTTTCCTGTGGGTGGCATTCGCGGCGCGGGCTATGCGACGCTGCTCTCTCAGGGATTCATGCTGGCAATCTTTCTAGCGGTATTCTGTTTCGACCGTCATGTGACGACCGCTTGGCATGATCTTCGTTGCATTCGTTTCCTTCGTCCGCGATGGCGGCAGCTCGCCGACATTCTCCGCTTCGGAATGCCGAACGGTGTCAAGCTCCTTTCAGACATCTGCGCCTTCACCATCTTCGTGATGTTCACAGGACGGTTCGGCAACGCGGCGTTCACCGCCAGTAACATCGCCTTCTCCATCAACAATCTCGCATTCGCGCCGCTTCTCGGTTTCGGACTTGCCGCCAGTACACTGGTGGCGCGGTATCAGGGGGCTGGTGAGTCTTCCGTCGCAATGCGTGCGGGAAATAGAACGCTCCTGCTGAGCCTCTTCTACATGATCGCGGTCGGCCTCACCTTTGTCTTCATGGCGAGACTTTACTTCACGCTCTTTCTCACGGACGATCCGATTGTCACCTTTGACGAGGTGTTTGCTATTGGAGGCCCGATGCTCGTCATCATGGCGGCATGGGGCATCTTCGATACGGTGAACATCGTGATTGAACAGGCACTGGCAGGGGCGGGCGATACGCGCTTTGTCATGGTCTATGTGCTGATTACAAACTGGCTTCTCTTTATTCCCGGTGCGGCGGCGCTCGTGTACTGGAAGTTCGGCATTTTAGCGTTGTGGCTCTGGATGGCGATTTACGTGGTGATCGCCTCTGCGGGTCTGTGGATACGCTGGGCGAGAGGCGGTTGGAAATCGAACAGCCTGATCGACCGTCCTGCGATGTGAACGAGATGGAGGAATCAAAATGAACGACGAGAAAACGTTGGAGTGTGGTTTCTGTGCTAGGTTTCACTGGCATCTGTTCCTGGCTGTGCTGTTTCCTACCGCGATGCTCTATCTCTTCCGTATCCTTCCGATGGTGAACGCGGAAACAGCGCAGCTGGCGGGACACAGAGTGAATCCTCTGAGCGGAATGCTGGTGGTGCTGATAGGCGTGATTCTCTTCTCCGGATGCCTCGCGCTAGGTGCCTGTACCAACCGACTCTCTGCTCCCGTCCGACACGGGATTTGTGCATCGGTTGCGTCGTGGTTCATTTTCTCGGCTGGCTTTGCGTTGCGTATTCCGCTTTCCTTCTCTTTTTGTATCGCTTCTGTACTGTACGCCTCATGCGCGTTTGTCTTGGCTGCGGTGTTGTCGGGCAGGGGAGGCGAATGCTCATTGGCGGAAGACTGTGCGCATCGTTGTTTGATCGCGATTATCGGTGGCGTGGTGATTCTCATCCTGTTCGTGTTGGCGATGTTGGCGTTTCCCGGCGGCGGTTACAATCCCTGCACCAGTATGCTGAGCAAACTGGGTCGCGTTTACCTCAAGGGAGTTTTGTATCCGGGGTGCTATTACTTCTTCACTTTCAGCCTCACCTTCTGCGCGTTTGTCGTCTTTCGTGTCTATCCCGCGCTGGTACAGTTCCTCGTCTCGCCGAAGATCCGTAGGATTGCGCTTATTTTCGGTACGGTCAACGTCGCCGGGCTTTTGACCATTGCCTGGGTTCCGGAGGGAACGGTCGGGTGGGTACACAACCTCGGATGTCAGATGGCTGTTAGTGGAGGAGCGCTGATCTTTCTCCTGCTGGCGTTTCGCCAACTCAATCCCGGAATGTCCTTTGCGATGCGGTGGGGGTGGGTGATCGCCGGCTTCACCATCGTCGGTATCTTCTGCATCTTCCTGTTCTGCCATTCGATGAAATGGTTGCCGTTCTCCCCTTACGTGCCGACCTTCCAAAAGCTGATCATTGTCACCTTCGCGCTCTACCTCAACTCCTACGCATTCTACGGCCTCCGCCGTTTTCGGAGCTTGTAGCTGCTTGACTTTCGGACTTCAGCCTACCGGGCGCATCTGTGTAATTCATCCATCTCATGCGCACGAGAAGATTTTGGAAACAACTAGAACAACCTGAATACAGGCGGCAAAGCCGCCAGCGGGATTAGCGTGTTAAGCTGGTTAAGTGAGTTAAGCGAGAGGAAGGCAGTAGGCAGTAGGGAGTAGGAAAAGCGACAAAGCCGCCAGTGGAACGCTTCGCGCTATGACGTGCGGCGAATGACGATTGGGAGGGACGCGCTCCGTCGCGTCCGTTGCGTGATGACGATGCTCTCGTCGATGAAATCAAAAGTTATTCCCATGAATATTTCCGTGCGTGGCGCGGGCGAGTTAGCCCGCGCTCTAAAGACAAGTTGTTTTTTGAGTTGTTTCTGTTGTTTTAAAAAAGATGACGGTGAAATACGCAGATGCACCCCAGCCTGCCAGCTGGCGGCGTTAGCCGCCCCTTCATCACTTGTCATTCGTCATCTTCATTCTTCATTTTTCTCTCTTCATTTTTCATTCTTGTCCCGTTTCGTCTCGTGTTTCCACGAAATCATGCAGGGCAGCGCGCGCTTCTGGACGTGCCGTGGATCGGCGCAAGGGAGTGGAAAGTCCTTTTGCCTTTAGCGCATTTCGTTTCGCCGAGCGACGAGAACGCCATTCTTCCCACGATAGGCGAATCACGTTTTGTTCCGTATTATTTGGCATCTTCAATCTCCCTGCGAATAGAACGCAGTTCATTCAGAACGCAGAAATCGGGTAATGCGGCAAGTCGTTCGGCCTCTTGCCAATTGAAATTCGGCTCATTTAGGGCGGCGACCATCATTTTACGGGCTGTTACCATTAACTCCGCTGAAGGCGGGAGATGCGCAATGAGCACGCGTTCCACAAGGACTAGTTCCGGCGGAATGATGCTGACCGTTCCGTAGCGTGTCTCGACTTCACGCATCGGGAGTATAGATTCACACTCCAGCACACCAAGCAGATCCACATAGAGTCCACAAACCATCCAGCAGCGGGAGACCCCCTGACCGCCTAGTTCCGCAATCACTTCCTGCATCAGACGCGGAGGAATGGCCTTTAGGGAGCGGCGGCAGAAGTCGATATCGCCGGACATATATCCACCTTCTGTATAAAACTCCACGGCACTCCCACCTACGACGACGAGAGGAAACCCGCGTTCCCGAAACAATGTCGTAACCAATCCGGAAAGTTTGAGTGCGCGCTCAAGCAAATCGGTGGTGTTCATGATATCGGAAAGAGCCTCTTTGATATTCAGTTCCATGTCGTCCAGTATAGCAAAATCTAGTCGTAATACGCAATTTCAAAACCTTTCGGGCGCATCTGCGTTTTTCGCAACCAGTTCAGCTATCGTTTGAAATAGAAAACAACAGAAACAACTCACAAAAACAACTTATCGTTAGAGCGCGGGCTAACTCGCCCGCGCCCCAATTGTCAATCCCATCAAGGCAACGGGGCAATGATACCAGATGATTGTCGCAGTAAAGGCAAAGAAGAGGCGATGCGCGGACCGGTTGGTCCGCGCACCATTTTCGGTTGTTGTATCCAGGTTGTTCATGTTGTTTCCAAAATCTTTTCGTGCGCATGGGGTGGGAGAATTACACAGATGCGCCTAGTCGTCACTGCTGCTATCGACAGTCCGTCATTTGTCATTAGTGGCTTTGCCGCCTTCTTCATTCTTCATTTTTTCTCTCTTCATTTTTCATTGGCGGTTGCGCCGCCCGCCTACGCTCGGAAGAGGGCACCGAGCTTTTTGCCGAGGAGAACAGAGCTGCCGACTAGGGTGATGATTAGGAATGACATCGCCCAGACTCCGAGGGCGGTGGCGAGATAACGTCCTGTGCCGACGAGCTGGAAAAGTTCGAAGATTGTTTTCGTGATCGGGTAGTATTGCATTTTCTGCGCGAGCATCAAACTGTCGGATACCTCTAGCATACTGAATGCGAAAACGAGGAGTGTCCCTGCCACGAGGTTGGCACCGATCAATGGCATGGTCACTCGACGCAGGGTGACGCGAGGCGGTGCCCCGAGACTTGCCGCAGCCTCTTCCAGTGAAATCGAGGTTTGCTGTAGCCCTGCCACAGCCGCACGAACCATGTAGGGAAGACGGCGAACGGCATAGGCAATCACCAAGAAGAGTGTCGGGTTGACACGTACATCTACCAGTGAAGCGAGGGAAGGGGATGCCTTGACGACTGGCAATCCCGCAAGCCAGGTCGAGACCGCAATGAATCCGAACGCCATCACCAGCCCTGGCACGGCGAGCGGGATCATCGAGAGCGCATCGAGAACCTGCCGCCCCCGCACCTTGGAACGGACGACCACCCATGCGACTCCGATGCCGAGCACAATGTTCGCGACGACTGCGAGCGAGGAGAAGACAAGACTGTTGCGGATGGCGGAGATTGTCATGCCGTGACCGAGCGCTTCCGTGTAGTTCGATGTCGTAAACGCTGCGGGGAACACGGACTGGTACCAGGAGCCGGGACGGGCGAAACTGGTAAGGATGACACCGATGTGCGGTAGCAGGGCGAAGAATACCACGAACAGGAACGGGAGCAGAACCAGAATGCCTTTCAGACCTTTTGCTTGTTTCGGTACGTGGGGGGAGGTCGCTTTCGACTGCATCGCATAGGTCCGTCCACCCAGCAACCATTTGCTCATCGCATAGAGCAGAACGCTTGCGGTCAGTACGACCGTTACCAGCGCGTAGGGGAAGGGACTGGCACTGATTTCCTTGAGTTCATCGTAAACCTGAACGGCGGCGCATCGGGTGTAATTCATGATGAGCGGTGTGCCCAGTTCCGTGAAACAGGCGATGAAGACGAGTGTGCAACCGGCGAAAAGTCCAGGCGCCAACAGCGGAAGGGTGATACGACGGAAACGAGTCCATCCGTCCGCGCCGAGATTCTGCGCGGCCTCGTCCAGTGCGGGATCGATATTGGCGAGGGCGGCTGAGACGTTCAAGTAGATAATCGGATAAAAACAGAGAGCCTGCAACGTGATGACGCCTAGATAACGGTGCAGTCCGAGCCAATCGATCGGACCGCAGTGGAGTAGAGCGTTGATTGCCCCGTAAGGTCCGAACATCTGCATCACGCCAATTGCCCCCACAAAAGGCGGCAACACCATCGGTACGAGCACGAGCGCGGAGAAGACTTTTTGTCCGGGGAATGTGTAGTTGTAGGCGAGCCACGCCAACGGGATGGAAAAGAGGCAGGCGAGAAGAGTCGAGCCAAGAGCGATCTTTAGACTGTTGAAGAGACCTTCGCTGTAGATGGCGTTTTGAAAGACACCCAGAAGGTACTGACAGGTGAAATGACCATCTACAAAGAATCCGCCGCTGATCACAGTCACAATCGGCCAGACCAGCATCGTTCCCAAGATGGAAGCCATGAGCAAAAACAAAATCCATGCTGTTTTATTCGGCAACATACGCACACCCGCTTCAAAAACAAAACGCCGTTATTCTACCTTCCCGAAAGCGCAATCGTCAAGGAGGGAATCGGCGGCAATGGGTAGCAATGAAAGTGTGAAATGGTTAAATCGCCGCTTCGCGGCTTTAAATTGGCAGCAAGCGCTCCGCCCGCGCGGGAGTGTCCATGGAGATAACTTTCGACAAGTGCCAAAGGACCCAACGGACACGACAAGTGCCCCCCATTTCAGGCAACGAGGACGTTGCCCCGACCAAGGCGGCTAAGTTGCCAGCTGAGAAGTGGGGACGATGGAGACGATTGGGACAATGAGGACGGGTGTTTAGCCGCCAGTCTCGACAATCCTGTCAGTCCTGCGTGAGCGGGTTAGGCGGAGTGCTTGCCTCTTTTTACCTCACGCAAAGTTCACGAAGTTCGCGAAGTGTCTTGAGGTTGCTTGAGATGTGCGGGACACACTCTCTCCTCCTTTGACTTTGCGCACTTCGCGTGATGCTTACCTATAACTTCGAGCCGCTTGAGACGGCAATGACGAGGCGGCAGAGCCGCAGCTGAGAAGCTGAGAGGCGGGAAAGCTGAAGGGCTGGGAAGCGGGGATGGGACATAAAGGACGGAAATGACAAAAGGGACGAGTGATCGCGTCCCTCCTATTCGTCACTCGTCATTCGTCACTCGTCATTTTTCATTACCGCGTTTAGCGGCTTATTTCAGGGGACGCATGGCGGGTGTCCAGAAGTCGGATTTCTGCAACTGCAACTTCTCGATCAGGTCGAACCAGAGCCCGATTTTGTCGATTTTGTCGTGGTCGTAAAAGTTGTTCGTCCCGACGGTAAACTTCGCGCCCATCGTCTTTGCCAGCTGGAAGAAACGGAGATTGGCGAAGGGCGATCCAGCCTGGATTTCGATTCCAATTCCTTTCTTCACTGCTTTCTCGATGATTTGCTTCATGCGCTCTTCCGTCCAAAGCTTATCGTACTGGTCTGCGATACACGCGGGCAGATAGGTCGGGTTGGCAAGAATGGAGATCGGCTCGTCGAGAATCTGGAGGTTATGCGCCATATAGCGTTCCATCCATTTCTCGGCATCGTCGATCTTGACTTCGGGTAACCAGAGCCGCTGCTGTTTCCCTTCTTTTGTGACGCCCATAATCATCGTGTCTGCGACAACATAATCCAACCGTTTGAGGAGGTCGGGATCAATCTGCTTGTACCAATCGCGGTCATTGACTTGGATGCCGACGAGCAGTTTCCGTTCGTTGTCCATTTCCACGGATTTGCACCGGTCGATGAAATCCGCCAGTTTTTCGTTGTCGCTGAGTGGCCACTCGCGTCCGTGATTTTCGATCAACCCACTGTCGATTCCGCTCAGTGAAATGCGTGAGACTGCCTTTGCCGGGGTCATGTTGTTGCGAATATGCAGGTGGTAATCGACTAATGTAATTCCGCGCTTGCGAAGCTTCTGCACATTTGCGTAGAATTCCGGTGTTTGCGGATAAAGCCAGGGAGCCTTTATCTGGAACGGAGGTTGATAACGCAGGGCGACGACCGTCACGGTCTCGTCCAATGCAGAGGCGGGGATACGGATTTTAACTTGCGCATCTTGCTGGACGAAAGCAAGCGGTTTTCCAGTACTCAGGATTTTTGCGGATTGGATCTTCGACGCGATTCCGTCAATCACGATTTCGCCCGTTCCCGGCCAATCGAAGAGATGGTAGTAAAGTGTGGAGGTCGGTTCCTGTAACGTGAGTCGGCCATGTTGCAATGTGCCGAGTGGACTGCGTGTCGTTCCGTAGATGGAGTTGCCATTCTTTCCAAGCCAACTCCCCATTGCGGTGAGACTGTCCGAGTCCCATGCTGGAAGGTTTCCGTCTCCGGTCGGACCGAGGTTGAAATCGGTGTTGCCACCTGCCGCCGCACAGTTCACCATCATTTGGACGACCTGTAGCGGGGTGAGGATACACTTCGGATTCTCGTTGCGATTCCAGCCGAAGCTATTCCCGAATCCGCGCCACATCGCCCACGGACGGGACTTGTCAACGTTTGCGAAGTACTCGACGTGGCGCAGGTCGCCATAGGTTCCCCATGCGGTGGAGAGCCCATCTTTCGCGCCGCCGAGACGATCGTTCGAGACAACGGTCTGACAGCGTTCCGCTGCTTGGTTGTAGTAGTAGGCAAGCACTTCGCGGGAACGCCAATAGACGTAGGAATGATTCCAGTCCCCATCGAAGTAGAGCAGATCTGGATGATACTGGTCGATGAGTTCCTTGATCTGGGGGATGATGTAGTCATCCACGTATTCGAGCTTGCCGTCCTTGTCGATGTCCGTGAGTGGTTTGCAGCCTTTGTAGGTGCGGATGTCGCCCTTTCCCGTGTAGTGCGGATTGAACCACTCGTACCAAGAGAAGTAGAAGCCGACGCGCAGTCCGTGTCTCCTTGCGGCGTCGCAAATTTCCTTTGCGAGGTCACGGTGTGGTCCCATCTTCACACTGTTCCGGTCGGTCGTCGTGGTATTGAAGATGCAGAAGCCTTCGTGGTGTTTGGAGGTGACGAGGAAGTACTTGCCGCCCGCGTCCTTGACCTGTTTCATCAGTTTGTCGGCATTGAAGTCGCTCGTCCAGAAACCGATCTTCTTGCCAAGAGTGCGGTCATACGCGCCGTCGATGAAGGCGTCGTATGGCTGGTCGCCGAAGTGTTCCTTGTGGTATTCCCTGACTTCAGGATAGGCAGTCATCCATTGCCAGTACCATTCGGCATAGCCAATCCCGTACGGTTTATCGACGCGCTTTGTCCAACCGGGAACGGAGTAGATTCCCCAGTGGGCGGTCACACCGATTCGGTCGTGGAGATACCAGTCTGGAATCTTGTGCGTGACGAGCGAAGCCCACTGCGCACGGAAGGGACCGCGGTTGATTGTCTCCGCCAGAAGCGGATGCAACGCGCCTTCGGGTGGGTCTTCCGTCGGCAATTTCGGGACGTCTGAAAAGGAGGTGAACGCGGTCACTGCAGACATGCAGGCAAGCGTGATGAAGGAGGTGTGTTTCATTTGGATTTCCTCAAGTTGTTCAAGGTGTTGCAGGTTTCACGGCAGATGTTGGAAAAGAGTCCGACATCAACCGAGTAGGCAATGTACTGGCATCCCGCTTCAATCCAGCGGGCTGCCTGTTCCGGCGTGTCCGCGAAGATGCCGACAGACTTTTTTTTCGCTCTTGCGAGTTCGATCAGTTTCCGAATTTCCCGGATGACCGTCGGATGATCGACCTGACCGGGCAGTCCAAGACGCTGTGAGAGATCGTAGGGACCGATGAACAGCACATCGACGCCTTTCGTCTCGATGAACTGGCGGTAGGTCTCCAGCTTCGTGTCCTCCAGTTGCAGGATGACGAGGGACTGATTCGCTTCGCGGAAATAGTCGGCACGATCTTTCTGTGAAAAGTCTGCAGCGCGTACGAAGCGACAGACTCCGCGATGTCCATCTGGCGCGAACTTGGCGCAATCGACAGCACGGCTTGCCATCTCGGCGGAATCAACTTGCGGTACCTGGATTCCCTTCGCCCCCAAATCCAGCGAGTGCCCGATCTCCTCCTCGCTTGCGTTGCGGACTCGAACGATCGGGAGCATTCCCGTTGATTCGGCGGCGAGGACGAGTGCGGAGAGGGATTCAAAGCTCACGGGACCGTGTTCACGATCTAGAATGCAGAAATCGAATCCGGCGTGACCAAGACATTCGATCCATTCGGGTGTTGTCGCCTTGCAGAAAACGCCGAAGACGACCTCTCCTTTCGCCAGTTTTTTACGGAATATCTGCGGCAACTTGCCGCCGTTTGTTGGCTTGTTCATTGTCTCTCTCCCGTTCATTGTGCCAAATTCAAAACCTCTCGTCCCTTTTCTCAAATCACGGAGACGCATCCAATAGTCGATCTTGGAAAGGCAACGGAACAATGATACCAAATGAATAGCGGCGATAAAAGGCAAAAGAGAAAGTGTGTCGCTTTCAGTTAAGTGCCACTATGCGGCTAAGTGTCCCCGGGACTAAATGCTCTGCGGGCTAAGTGTCAGGGCAGCAAAGCTTCCAGCTAAGAAATTATAGGCAAGCACCCCGCCCGCGCCGTGCGCGGGAACGTTCATGAGGATAACTTTCGACAAGGTTAGAAGGATCAAACGGTCACGACAAGCGCACCCCTCCCAACCATTTCAGGCAACGAGGACGTTGTCCCTCCCGTTATCATTCGTCATTCTTCATTCCGAGCGAAGCTAGGCAACGGGGACGTTACCCCTCCCCATTCTCTGCGGCCTCATGCGAACCTCTGCGCCTCCGCGTGAAATTTCTCTCGTCACTC
>JAFYDR010000049.1 GCA_017544725.1 Kiritimatiellia bacterium | reverse complement strand
CTCAGGACGCGTGGTTCTGAACTGATCCGTTACACGACGCGAGATTGTCGCGGGATCTGTTCCCTCCGGGAGATCGTTGAACCATTTCGTGAGTTCACCGTCTGCATACGCGGCCATCGCCGCGCAAGTTGCCGCCGTTACAAGAATCTTTGTGTAATTCATCTCTCTTCTCCTTAGCAAAATAACATAGCAAATCCGCTACGTTGTTAGTGTGAAAATTAGATCATGACATCTTTTTCTCTGCGTGTGCAATACGCGGCACGAAACCGTCACAAATACTCCTCCCTGCAGAAGCATGACACCATGCGCTCAATCTCGGGACGACGAAAGTTCATCTTCTTCGCAAGAGACCGCCAGTTAGACACGGCTGAAACAATTTCAGAATAGCGAAGTTCTGCCGAATGGAAGTCCATACGGAAATATTCTGCGTTACTGATGAGCTCGTCACGGGACGTACCTGCCGATTCGGATGTCAAGTTAAGTGCGGGAAAGATTGTATCGGGATCGGGATTCACGTCGAACATTGGCGCAAGCCGCCATCCGCCCTTGGAAAGGAGATAACCGTGATTACGCAAATGGTCATCGCTATTCCCGACAAGCCGCGAGAATACCACGCGACTCCATAGCTCCGCAAGATCATCATCGGGATTACCTCCTTCGCGAACAAGAAACTCGGCTATGTCAAGATAACTGTGACCTTCCTCTCCGTCCACCGCACCAGCCATCGTCATAGCACTCGCAAAATGAATTCGCGCATCTCCTTTTCGATCAAAACGTCGTGAGAAAAACGTATTTCCTGCCCTTGAAAACTGCTCAAGCCGTGTCTCTGGGACGCAAATTCCTGCTTTCTGCGCAAGAAGACTTACGAGACGCTCCCATGCGCCAACGTCCCACTCATCCTTTGCGGACGGAAATTTAGCTATCCACAGAGAACTTTTCTCATCCGTTACATTGGCCTTTGGACGTGCACCACCGAGGGATGAACCCGGTGCGAGTAGCACGTCTATCCAGAGCGGTTCCCCACCATCTTCGTCTGCATCGATCCGCCGAGCACATTCCTCCAATGTCCGCAACGCCGTCCACGGCGGAGCCGGTCTTGCGGAATCGGTCGAGACGAACTTGCCGTCCACCATTACCCGTATCGCGCCTGTTCTAGTCAAGTCGTATGCACCAATAATGAAGTCACTCGAAAGAAGTCTCCGCTCCAATCTCTTTTCACGTTTCGCTTGTTGCGTTTCCTTGCGCCGAATGAGCTTTCTGCCCCATCTATCAGGGGCAATGTCGGAAAGAAAACCAAAAATCTCTTTGCCTACTGGGAACTGTGTACCAGCAGATGTTATGACATCTGGATCGATCAGCGGAACATTACCTGACTTCAGTCGTCTTTCGTCATAGATGAACGAGAAGACCTCCCTGCCGTGTACGCTTTCCACGCGCACCTTACCCAGCAGATCATCTCCCAAATAGAGTGTCAGTTCCTTCACGCCATACCACCTTTCCTGCGCAGAAGCCGAGCATCCTGAAGATCATGTCCGAGTACATCCGCCGCACCAACCCCCGCCATATCATCCTGCATTCCCAAACAGAAAAGTACGGACATATAGTTACCCATCGAGACTTTGGGTGAGCCGCGCTCAATCGCTCTCAGCGTCATGAGGCTCATATCAGCGCGTTCCGCCATCAGCGCGGACGTTATGCCGCGCCGACGCCGTGCGAGTTTGATGTTTTCTCCCAACATCTCCAGCGCTTTAAGAGCTTTCGGAAACAGTTTTGTCTGTCGTTTCATTTGCTTTCATCTCCTAAATGCCAATATAATAGCATATATTATGATATTATGCAACTATAACATCTTTCAACATAACCGAAAAGAGAGCATTATGGATACTCTAGGGAGTTACTCCATCTGTCATTTCAAAAACGAGTTCGCCGCCATTCAGGATGTCTTCGTGGCGGATGGTGAAGCCATCAAGCGGTACACCGTTGAGTGTGACAGACTTGACGTACTTGTTCTTGTCCGAGAGGTTCTTGGCGATGACAGTGAAGGTTTTCCCGTTACAGCACGTCTCGCATCTCGCGTCACTCGTCACTCTCATCGTCACCTTCGGCAGCTGTGGGGCACCGAGCACGTACTCACCGCTTGCGGGATTCATCGGATAGAACCCCATCGCAGAGAAAAGATACCACGCGCTCATCTGCCCACAGTCGTCGTTGCCGCAGAGGCCGTCGGGCTTGTTCACATAGAACTTCTCGAAGACGTCCCGTACCAGTTCCGCCTGACGCGCCGCACGTTCGGCATATTGCAGGAGGTAGATAACGTGATGGCTCGGTTCGTTGCCGTGGCAGTACTGCCCCATGAGACCGGTAACGTCATCGCACGTACCGGTCTCGGACTCGTCGGCAACGAGCGTGAAGAGACGGCAGAGCCGTTCGCCAGCGACATCCTTCCCTCCGACGGCTTCGATGAGTGCCTCCGGCTCGTGCAGGACGTGCCACGTCCACTGCCAGGCGTTCCCTTCCGTAAAGTCACTTCCCGTCCCGGCATTGCGTCCGAGCGCGAGCGGATTGAACGGCGTTGTCCATTTCCCCTTGGTGTCGCGTCCGCGCACGAAATGCGTCTCGGGATCGACCACGTTCCTCCAGTTACGCGAACGCTCCCGGAAGAACGCTGCATCGTCCGCGAAGCCAAGCCTCTCTGCCATCCGCGCTGCGCACCAGTCGTCGTAGCAACATTCGAGGAGGCGCGAGACGGATTCGCTCGTCACGATGTCGTTTGGATAGTATCCATATTTGTCGAGGGCGGGCCAGTCCTCTAGGATGCGTCCCTTGTGGAGATTGGTGAGCGAGTCCTTGATCGCCGCGAACGCCGTCTCCCAGAACGCGCGATCGTGCGCGTAGCACGACGAGGCGTCCGCCCCGCCGGGCGCGGCGGTACGCGAGATTGCCTCCGTCTTCAGGAACCAGTCAACGATGACCGGCACGGAATGTGTGCCGATCATGCACTGGTTGTCGCGTCCCATGAGAGTCCAGATCGGCAGGAACCCAGCCGCTTTCTGGTGCTCCAGCATCGTCTCAACGAAGCTGTCGCACATTTCGGCGGAGATCAGCGTGTGGAGCGGATGCGCCGCACGGAACGTGTCCCAAAGCGAAAGCGTCGAATAGTAGCGTCCGCTCGGCGCGACATACACCTCGCCGTCCGCACCGCGATAGCGTCCATCGATATCCGCGATGTTGGCGGGCTGGATGAGCAGCCTGTAGAGCGCGGAATAGAAGTTCGTCTTCTCGTCGTCCGTCCCCTCGGCGTCCATCCGCGAGAGCTGGCGCTCCCATTCGCGCTCCGCCGCCGCACGCACGGCATCGAAATCGAATTCCGAACACTCCGCATCCATGTTGCGCCGCGCGCCTTCCTCATCGACAAGGGAATATCCAATCTTGATGATCAGCGGTCCGTCGCCTTCGCCGAATTGAAGCACCATGCGCGGTGCTTTCTCGTCCGGGGAGAGCGGTTCAAGCGTAACAGGCTCTTCAAACTCGCGGTTACACTCGATGACGAACGAATAGCGACGCTCCACCCAATGCTTGCGCACATTGGTTCCGCACACGATCCGCCGTCCCTGTACATGAACGTCGCTTGAAAGGATCGTCTTCGCAAGAACCTTGCCGCCGATGCCCCACTGACAGTCCAAAAGAAGTTTCATCTCCTTCGCCCCTGCGCCCGTAAAACGATAGACTGCGGTATGCGCGGCGGCAGTCGTCTCCACGCGCACATCACAGTCATCGAGCGTGACGGCGTAGTAGCCGGGAGTGCAGACCTGCGTCTCCTTGCGGAATGCGGACGAGACGTTCGGCGACGGCTCGCCCACGAACGGCATGATCCGCACATCACCGAGGTCGCCGCATCCAGTACCGCTCAGGTGCGTTTGCGAGAAACCGAGGATGCGGTCATCCTCATAGCGGTATCCGGCGCAGTAGCGGTATCCCTCACGCCCCGTGTCCGGCGACGGCTGTACGAGTCCGAAAGGATACGTCGCCCCGGGGAACGTGTGCCCATCCCCGCCCGAACCAATTTCCGGCCTTACGAATTTCGTTCTCATTTTCTCCCCACCTTGAATGCCCGTATTCACTTTTAGCCCCAAAAACGCATGAACATGGACATCCGATGCCCATTATTATACCAAAATCCACGCACCCACGCAAACAGCACGGGCGGGGAGCTTGCCTATAACTTCGTAGGGCGGCGAAGCCACCCAGCTGAGAAGCGGGGAAGCTGAGAGGCTGAGAAGTAAGCAACCAGAGGTTGCAGTGACGGATGGGAGGGACGCGCTCCGTCGCGTCCGATTGCGTAACGACAACGCCCGCGAAATCGACAAGTTATTCCCCATGAACGTTCCCGCGCGCGGCACGGGCGGGGCGCTTGCCTATAACTTCGGGCCGCCAGAGGCGGCAGTGACGAGTGACGAGAGAAATTTCACGCGGAGACGCAGTGGTTCGCATGAGGCCGCAGAGAATGGGGAGGGGCAACGTCCTCGTTGCCTGAAATGGGGGGGCTTGTCGTGACCGTTTGATCCTTCTAACCTTGTCGAAAGTTATTCCCCGTGAACGTTCCCGCGCGCGGCGCGGGCGAGGAACTTGCCTATAACTCCTAGCCGCCAGAGGCGGCAGTGAAGAGTGACGAGATGCGGTGGTTTTACAAGAGGTAATTGCCCCTGAATATAGCTCACGCAAAGTCAAAGTACGTGAAGTGCTGCGCTTAGAATTTCTTTGCGGTCTTGGCGGACTTTGCGTGAGACTTCCAAACGAGGTTTTTAGGTTCATCTTTATTGTATGGCACTCATCACTCGTCATTGCGCGAAACGCCCTCTGTATCCCGTTCCTTTTTTTCTGGAACGCGACCTTGACTTTATCGCGGAAAAACTCAAAAATATTTTTGTTCAAGGAAAGCGTGGAAGGCTATGCAGCAGATCGGATTTGATAACGAAAAGTATTTGTCAGAGCAGACGGAGGAGATCCTGCGTCGTGCGGAAAAAAACGGGAATAAGCTCTACTTGGAGTTTGGCGGTAAGTTGATGCAGGATTTGCACGCGGCGCGTATTCTCCCCGGTTATGATCCCAATGTGAAGCTGAGGCTTCTTCAGAAGCTGAAGGACAAGGCGGAGATTATTCTTTGCATCTATGCGGGTGACATCGAACGCAAGAAGATGCGTGCGGATTTCGGAATCTCTTACGAGAGCGACACCCTGCGGTTGATCGACGGTTTGCGGGGTCTCGGTTTGCTCGTCCGAGCGGTTGTCATTACACGGTACAGCGGACAAAAACCCGCGCAACAGTTCCGTGCGCGTTTGGAACATCGCGGTATCGCAGTCCATTACCACTATGTGACGCAGGGGTATCCGACGGATGTCGATACGATCGTGAGTGAGAAGGGGTACGGCGCGAACGAGTTCGTCCCGACTGAACGTCCGATTGTCGTGGTCACGGCACCCGGTCCCGGCAGCGGGAAGCTCGCTACCTGTCTGACGCAACTTTATCACGAACACAAGCAGGGACGCATGGCGGGATACGCAAAGTTCGAGACCTTCCCCGTGTGGGATCTGCCGCTTGACCATCCCGTCAACATCGCGTATGAGGCGGCAACTGCCGACCTGAAGGATTTCAATGAGGTTGATCCCTATCATCTGCAGGCGTACAACCTGGAGGCGATCAACTATAACCGCGATGTTGCGGCATTCCCGTTGCTTCGTGCGATTTGGGAGAAGATGACGAATGACGCCTGCCCTTACAAGTCCCCGACAGACATGGGCGTAAACAAAATCAGTTGCGGAATTATCGATGATGCGGTTGTCTGCGAAGCATCACGTCAAGAGGTGATTCGTCGTTATTTCCGGCACCTCTGCGAATACACGCTCGGACAAGGAGAGCAGTCCTCCCTTGACCGTGTGGACGAACTGATGAAGAAGTTGAAACTCGTTCCTGAGGACCGCCCGATTGTCAAGCCCGCGCGCGAGGCGGGCAAAGCGGCGAAGGAGTGTGGAAAAGGGCACAATGGTACGTATGTCGGTGCGGCTTTGCAGCTGAAGGACGGACGTGTTGTGATCGGCAAAAACTCCAACGAGCTTCATGCGGCGGCGGCCGTCGTGCTGAACGCGATCAAGAGGTTGGCGGGAATTCCCGATCCGCTCCATTTGATTTCACCGCAGTATGTGCAGTCGATCATCCACATGAAGCACGATCTTCTGAAGAGCAAGAACACGAGCCTCAATCTGGACGAGGCGTTGATCGGCTTGGCGATCAGTTGCCCGTCCAATCCTGCTGCGCAAATCGCGACGGAGAGGTTGCTGGATTTGCGCGATTGCGAGATGCACATGACCCACATGGTCACGCCCGGAGATGCCGCCGGACTTCGTCGTATCGGTATCCGCTGCACGACCGATCCGTTCTTCGCGAGTACCGCCCTCTTCGTCGATGCGTAATCGCGAGACGAAACACACATAGTTTCTAGTGGTCAGTTTTTGGGGGCGTGGGCAAGACAGCCCACGCCCAGAACCTTTTGAGGCTGTGATTCCAAACGACTGCGATCGATTGTTCTCGATTCGGGCCGCAAAGAGATTCAAAATCCGGTCTGTTCGTTTGGGTGGAAGTGTGGTATAATGGATGGCGTTCCAGGCGGGTTAGTCCTGGGTGAGGCGGTGATGGTGCCGCCGCAAGAATAATGAAGGAGAACGACTCATGGCGCAACGTATCTGTCTCAACGGAATCTCGTATCATGGCCAAGGCGCGATCAACGAGATCGTCACGGAAGCGAAAGCTCGCGGTTTCAAAAAGGCGTTCATCGCCTCGGATCCGGACTTGGTCAAATTTCAGGTCACGGCCAAGGTGACGGATCTGCTGAAGGCCAACAGGATGAAGTTTGAGATTTACAGCGACATTAAACCGAACCCCACCATCGAGAATGTGAAATCCGGCGTCGCTGCGTTCAAGAAGTCCGGTGCGGACTATATCATTGCCATTGGCGGTGGTTCTTCGATGGATACCTCCAAGGCGATCGGCATTATCATCACCAATCCGAAGTTCAAGGATGTGCGCAGTCTGGAAGGTCTTTCCCCCACGAAGAATCCTTGCGTTCCGATTTTCGCGGTCCCGACGACGGCGGGCACGGCTGCCGAGGTGACGATCAACTACGTGATCACCGATGTCGAGAAGAAACGCAAGTTTGTTTGCGTCGATCCGCACGATATGCCGATTGTCGCCTTCGTCGATCCAGATATGATGGCGACAATGCCGAAAGGCTTGACGGCGTTCACCGGCATGGATGCGCTGACCCATGCGATCGAGGGGTACATCACCAAGGGTGCTTGGGAGATGACCGACATGATGCATCTGGAGGCGATCCGTTTGATTTCCGCTTCTCTCCGCGACGCCGTTGCGAATAAGCCTGCTGGACGTACGGGGATGGCGCTGGGGCAGTACATTGCCGGCATGGGATTCTCCAATGTCGGATTGGGCGTCGATCACTCGATGGCCCACGGGCTTTCGGCGCTTTACGATACGCCGCACGGGATGGCCTGTGCGATTCTGTTGCCGACGGTCATGAAATACAATGCGCCCGCTACCGGTGAGAAGTACCGCGAGATTGCGCGGGCGATGGGTGTCAAGGATGTGGATAAGATGACCAAGACGCAGTATCGTCAGGCGGCGATTGACGCGGTGCAGCAGCTCTCGCTCGACGTCGGAATTCCCGCCAACCTGAAGGGGATTCTGAAGAAGGAAGACATTCCTTTCCTCTCCGAGTCTGCGTACGCCGACGCCTGCCGTCCCGGCAATCCGCGCGAAACCTCGGTGAAGGATATCGAGAAGCTGTATAAGTCACTTTTGTAGTTTCCGCGTATTCGGCGCGTCGGTAGATGCCGACGCGCCGAATCTTGTTTTGTTACCAGTTTGAGTTGTCGAGGCTTAGTCTATGGGTGGTTTTTGCGGTGTTGTTTCTAAAACGGATTGCGTGGCCGATCTTTTCTTCGGAACGGATTACCATTCTCATCTTGGAACCCAACGCGGCGGAATGGCCGTTCTCGGGGAAAGGGGTTTCCAGCGGGCGATCCACAATATCCAGAATGCTCCGTTCCGATCCAAGTTCGAGGATGACTTCTCCAAGTTTTCCGGATGTGTCGGTTTAGGCGTGATTTCAGATACCGATCCGCAACCGCTCATTGTGGCGAGCCATCTGGGTACATACGCGCTGGTAACTGTCGGCGTACTGACGAACATCACACAGTTGATGGAGGAGATGTTCCGAGAACGACGGATTCAGTTTCAGTATTCAACAACTTCCGGTGTCGTCAGCCCGACGGCGGTCGTGGCCGCGCTGATCGATTCTCAGTCCTCGTTTGTCGAAGGGGTGAAGTACGCTCAGTCGCGAATAGAAGGTTCCTGCTCTCTCATGATTTTGACGGAGAGTGGTCACTTCTATGCGGCAAGAGATCGATACGGGCGTACCCCGGTTATTCTGGGCGAGAAACGGAACTCGATTCTGGTGGTGCAAGAGTCGTGCGCACTTCCGAATCTCGGTTATTCGCTCTACCGGGAGTTGGGACCGGGTGAGATGGTCGAGATCACGCCGGATAGTGCGGAGACGCTGATCCCTGCTGGGCAGGAGATGGCAATCTGCTCCTTCCTTTGGGTCTATTACGGGTATCCAGCCAGCACCTACGAGGGACGGAATGTGGAGATGGCACGGTACCGTTGCGGCGGTGCGCTTGCACGTCGCAATCCGGTCGAGGCGGATTCTGTCGGTGGCGTTCCGGACAGCGGTGTCGCCCATGCGCTCGGTTATTCGCAGGAGTCCGGCACGCGGTACGCACGTCCGTTCGTGAAGTACACGCCGACGTGGCCACGTTCATTCATGCCGCCCGATCAAAAGCAGCGTGACCTCATCGCGCAGATGAAGTTGATTCCCATTCCCGGTCTCATCAAAGGGAAGCGGCTCGTGTTCTGCGATGACTCCATCGTGCGCGGAACCCAGCTTCGTCAGCAGGCGAAGCGCCTGTATAACGACGGCGTGAAGGAAATCCACATGCGGATCGCCTGTCCGCCGTTGCTATTCCCTTGCCTCTTCATCAACTTCTCTCGGTCAAAGTCCGTGTTGGATCTCGCTACGCGGCGTTACATTCAGGCGGTCGAGGGAGAGAACGCTGACATTTCAAAGTATTTGGATCCGGACGGTGAACCGTACAAGGCGATGGTAGAGAAGATTCGTAGCGATCTTGGTCTGACCTCGCTCGCCTTCCAGAGGCTGGATGACTTGGTCGCGTCAATCGGTTTGCCGAAGGAAAAGCTTTGCACCTATTGCTGGGACGGTCGGGATGTTTCGAAGCCGGAAACCTGCAAAGGTAGGTGTGCCGGGTGCGTGCACCACTGCAATCCGTAAGTTCCCGGTTTTTTTAATCGGTCCACATGATTTAAGAGGAGAGTTTCTGATGAATAAGATCGGTTTCTGTATTGTGTTGTCTGGTTTGTTTGCGTCGTTCGCTTGTGCGGTGATGCCGTTTCCCAAGTTTTCTGCGCCCCGCGCCATTACGCAGGGACCGCATGAGCATTTTTTCGCCAGCTATTTCGCGATCAACTCGTGGAGTCCAGACAATCGTTATGTGTCGGTGCTGGAGATGGACATCAACGGACGGTTGGTGCGCGAGGATGAAGCAGCCACGCTTTGCCTGGTTGATTTGCAGGACAACAATCGGCTGATTCCGATTGCCCGTACCTATTGCTGGAATTTCCAGGAAGCGGCTATGGCGCATTGGCTGCCTTGGGCGAAGGATACACTGGTGTACAATGATCGGCGCGACGGCAAGTTCGTTGCAGTCATCTTGAATTGGAAGACGAAAGAGGAACGGATTGTTCCGCATCCTGTTAGCGCGGTTTCTGAAGACGGGAACTGGGCGGTTTCGATCAACTATGCGCGTCTGCGTCTCACACGTCCCGACTACGGGTACGCGGGCGAGGGGCAGGATTCACGGGAGAATGTCGTGTGGCCGGAAGATGACGGGCTTTGGCTGGTTAACCTCCATACCGGTGAAGCGAAACTGATTGTCACGATCGCTTCCGGTAAACCGCTGATGCCCGAGGTGAAGAGCGAACACGGACTGGCCTACTACTGTCATACTGTTTTCAGCAAGGACGGAAAGCGGATCTTCTGGTTGGCGCGGAGCGTGGAAAGTTTCGACAAAGAGAAAGGCAAAGCCTCCTCATGGGAAACCACATCGCTCACCTGTAATGTGGATGGGACAAATGTCCGCCGTTGTTTCCCCGATGGTTGGGCTGGTTCACACTTCAATTGGCGCGATGATCGCACGATGGTCGTGACCGCAAGGTACAAGGGACAGCTCTGGGGGCATGTTGTCTTCACGGTCGGTGAAGAAGAAAAGGTGCACCGTCTCGCTCCGGGGTTGATGGATTGGGATGGACACTGCATCTGGTCGCCCGACGGCAAGTTCATTAGCACGGACGGCTACTGGAATCGATTAAACGAGCGCACGTGGGCACTGATCCGCGTGGAGGATGAAGCGATTCTGCCGCTCGGTACCTTCTTTGTTCCGCCGCAATATCGCGAGACCTATTCCCGGTGCGACCTCCATCCGCGTTACCGTCCGGACGGGAAGCAAATCGGCTTCAACTCCGTCCACGAAGGAACGCGCCAAGTCTATATCCGCGACATCACCCAGTAGGGGAGTGCGCGAGCCTTAGGACTAGAGATAAAAGGGATTAAAACGATAGATCGCGAACACGGAATGGTGGTGTTCGCGATAGAATCGACCGTAATCGATTGCACGCGACTGCTATCGGTGAAGAGTAGTTGCGGACCCTTCTCGAAGCATCCGCAACGGATAACCGTTGATGTGAAGGAGAGGTGGAGAAATGGCGAAGAAGAGCGAGGAAAGCACGAAACCTGTGAGCCTGAAGGAGAAGCTTTTGTCTTTAACATGGGATGAGTTGCGAGCATGGAGCGATTCACGCTCCGTTGATCGAGCTCGGGGATACCTTTCGAATGTCGATGAGCCGGTGATGTTTGACGATGGAAGTTTTGTTTCCGTGGTTCATGGAGGGGATGATTATTACACGCGTTTGAGGCTTGATGAAGATGGAAAACTTCAGGGCGAGTGTTCCTGCCCCGTAGGATACCGTTGCAAGCACACGGTCGCGCTCGCACTTGTTTGCGCCAAACTCCTTCAGGAAGGCAAAGAGATCGAGAAGGCCGATATGGCGGACAGGAAGTGGAAGAAAGCGCTGGAAGAAATAGATTACGCGCAAGATGACGAGTTCGACGAAGACTACGAGGATGACGAAGAGGACTTCGATGAAGATGAAGATTTCGATGACGAGGATGATTCCGATGACGAGGACGATTTCGATGATGTGGGGCAGGGGAATCGGCGCGGGAGCGAAATACGTGAGGATTCCATCGGAAAGGCGAAAGTGAGTCGGTCATCGAAAGACGGTGATCCGGTTCGTAAGTATCTCGCGGGATTACCCGATGGACGCTTGCGTGAACTGATGGATGAACTGTTGAACGAAGTTCCCGAAGTGTTGGCGTATCTGAGTCACAAGATCGATGTTGAGAAGGCATCCGATACCGAACTCGTGCGCAGGGCACGGAGCGCGATCAAGAATGCGACATCAGGTGGTTTTTACTACTGGGATTGGCGACATGGTGACGGCGATCTGCCGGACTATTCCCTTGTTGAAGAGTATTTCGGTCGCCTTGCGAAAGCTGGCTCATGGGAAGTCCTCATGGAGCTGGGGGATGAACTCAAGCGGCGGGCTTTGGAGCAAGAGGAACGTTCCGATGACGAGGATGGGGAAATCTCGTCGCAAGTTTCTGACTGTCTCGATGTCGTGGCTCGTGCGGTGATGGCCTCTGATCTCGATCCCGTTGAAAAAGTGAAATGGGAAAAGAAGATTCATTCCGAAGACGAGTATTGCGTGACCGAGAACATGGAGGTGTCGTACCTTGATGCGCTTGAGACGGACAAAGCCGGATGGTCGAGCGTGGCTGACTACTTGCTCGGAAAAGATCGGGAAGTGTATGAGGTGGGCGAAACCGGATGGCGCGGAAGCCCGAAGGAGATTGTCACGACGCTAGAACGGGCGGGACGTACGGAAGAGGCTATCTCCCTCTTCAAAAAAGAGACAGGGAATGTGTGGTGTCAGACGGAGCTGATGGACTTGCTTCTGAGGCTTGGACGGCGAAGCGAGGCTGAGGTTGTCTGTCGTCAGAATCTGGAGATGGAAACGGTGTCGCGATATGGGCAAAGTGATTTTTTGAATCGACTCAGGAAACTGGGCGAGGAAAACGGAAATGCCAAAACGGTGGCCGTCTGCGATTTGGTTACTTTCTTCACTTATCCCCGCGTTGAATCATATCAGCAACTGCAAGAATCAGCTGAAAAGGTGAAAGCTTGGAAACGAGTTCGTGAATATGTCTTACGTTACCTTGAAACCGGGGATGATCTCGCGAATGAGAAAAAATGGCCGCTTCCTCCATTGCCTGTGAAGATGCCGGAACCGGACGAATCACGTTTCCCAAATTATTCCGCGCTGATTGAGATTGCGATTCTGGAGAAGCGCGCAGGGGATGCGCTTTCGTGGTATAAAAAGGCACTTGAAAGTAAGGAGAAGGGAAAACTAAACCCGTATAGTTATAACTATAGTGACTCGCTGTCATGGGATGTTGCCGATGCAGTCAGCGCAAAATTCCCCGATGAGGCCAATGCGATTTGGATGAGTCATGTAAAGAGCAATTTGGCGTACACGGGAGATTCCTACTATCGGGTGATCTGCTCAGCGCTTGCCAAGATGCGCCCGGTTATGAAAGGGCAGGGAAAACTCTCCGAATGGCAGAAAATCGTGGAGGATATCCGTACACAATACAAACGCCGGTTGAATCTCATGAAATTGCTTCGCCAGATGGAGTCCGAGGGAGATGGCTTCATCTCGAAGTGGAAGGAATGAGGCGGAAATCTCTTGGACAAAAATGCCCGAGCGCAAAACCGCCAGCAACGTGCCGCTGCGGGTGGCAATGAAAAGAGGACAAAAATCCGAAGGCAACAGGGGCATGGCGCAACGACAAATGACGAGAAGGTACTAGTTTCTAAACGTCTAGAATTCTCGTAAACCTCATTGTCCAGAATCTCAAGTGGGCGCGTGTGGTTAGTCGCTGATGTTCTGTGATCGCGCGGAAGCGTGATCGATTATCGGCTGAATCGGAAGACGGTAAGAGAAAGAGCTGGAAGTGTTTCGTGGACAGCACTGCCTTTTACCTCGGACGTTCCTGTTGTTTCACCTAGTGCCTCGCGGTGGAGAGGATCGTTAGAGGCGCGAGGACCATCACCGGTAAAGACCGTTTTCTTCACGCGTGTGAACGTTCCACCTGTGATGGTGATGTTACAAGGCTGCGGCTCCTCGGAACAGTTGACGGCCTTTACGATGACCGATCCGTCGGTGTCACGTACGGCTGACGAGGCGATGGCTCGACATGCTTTTCCGTCCTTCGTCCTGATCCAGCGAGCCTCTTGAGCGAACGCGAGGACTTCGCTGCCCCGATTCTCGCTGAAGAGTTTCTGCACATTCCAACTGGGGTTTACGAAGTTTCCGTCCGTCATCGGATAGATGAGGTTCGGTGTCCAAGCCGTATGCTTTGCATTTGCGAAAAGCGGTGCGTAGGCGGCGAGCTTTACCACATCTGCATTCCTCTCGAGACCACACATGAACGCGGCTTCGCCGATCGCGGCGCGGAGGTCGCCCCAGCGTCCGACATCCTGCGTGACGGCGTACTCGCCCACGAACACTTCGAACTTGCCGCGAGGATAATCGTCGTAGAGCTTCGCTCCCACCGACATAAACCAGTCTGGACTCCGATAGTAGTGTTCGTCGCGAATATGCTGCGGACGCCCCTGTACCGGACCGCCCCACACGTCGGAGACGATTTTGATTTCCGGGTATTTTGCCCGCACGGCATCGTGAATGAGCGCATAGCGTGCATAGTAGTTTGTACCACCATTTTCGTTGCCAATCTCAAGGTACTGGAGATTGAATGGCGCGGGGTGGCCATTCGCTGCGCGCACCGCACCCCACTTCGATGTCGCAGGACCATTCGCGTACTCGATACAGTCAAGCGCATCCTGCACGAACTCATCCATCTTGTCCAGCGGCACCACCTCGCGATGGCTCATGCCGCAGTTGATACAGAAGAGTGCCTTTGCGCCGAGGTCTTCGCAGAGTTGCAGATACTCGTGGAATCCGACGCCGTTCGCAGACCAGTAGCCCCAGAGGTTCCACTGCGTCCGTCGATCCCAAACGTTGCCAATCGTCTGCTTCCAACGGTAAGCCTCCGCCATCGTGTTGCCCTCGACCCAGCAGCCGCCGGGGAAGCGCACGAAACTAGGTTTAAGCGCGGCAAGGCGTTCCATGAGATCCTTGCGGAAAAGACCGCTCTTACCGTAGGTGTCACGCGGGAAGAGCGAGACACAGTCGAGATAGAATGTGCCACCATTCGGAGCGCGGAAAACGAGTTTTGCGTCAGGATCCGTTCCCGTTGAGACAAGCGCGAGCGAGAAGCGCTTCCACTCTGCGCCTATCCCCTCCATCTCCCCGCGCGCGAAAGTCTTGCCGAGTGATTCGAGCGAGACTTCGATCTTCCCTTTCACATCTCCCCGCACGTATGCGGAGAAGCGGTATTCTGCGCCTTCCTTAGCCGCGATTCCGAAATAGCCGTCGTTCGCTACGCCGCCGCCAGGTAGGGCATCGACTCGACCGCAGTT
>JAFYDR010000048.1 GCA_017544725.1 Kiritimatiellia bacterium | reverse complement strand
GGCGTCGCGGTCCTCCTCGTCGCCGTAGCCCTCCGCCTTCAGCTCGCGGTAGCGGTTCTCGAAGGCGTCGGAGACATACCGCAGAAACAGCAGCCCCATCAGCACCTGACGGTACTGCGTGGCGGGCAGCTTGCCGCGCATTAGGTCAGCAGCATGCCAGAGCTTGGCCTCAAATCCAAGCGTCGCCGTCGAACCTGAAGAACTTTTACTTTTTGCCATCATTTTCACCTACAAACGCCATCCCGTAAACAGAAGTTAGGATACCATATTCAGACGGACTCGTGCAAGGAAAACCTTGCGTACCGCGTAATCGGTCACAGACCATAAAGTTGGAATTGTGCAGCGGTGAAACTTATGCTACAATTATCACATCTTCTAGGAGGTAACAGATGGCAAATGAATTAGACGAATTAACCGGTACTGTCAATCCTGACGGTCGGGACATCCATGTAATCGAGAAGCAACTTCCGGTCAAGGTCGGATTTGGATCGCTTCTCTTTGAAATTCTGTTGTGGGTTCTAGGCATTCTTCCCGGCGTAATTTTCCTCTTCAAGAAAATCGCCGCCCAGAATTATTTCCGTCAGCTTCAGCAGAAGCTTCAAGCGGACGCCTCGCAGATCGACAACTATCTGGAGCAACGCGTACAAATCCTGCAGAACGTCGCACCACTGGTTGCCAAGGCGATTGATCTCGACAAGGATGTGATGAAATCAGTTGCGGCTTTTCGCGGCGGCAAATTGCCCGATGAGATGCGCAACGAAGTTTCCCGCCAGCTGGACGCTTCGTTCGGGCGTCTCTTCCCGCAAGTCGAGGCGTACCCCGAACTGAAGGCGCATGCGGCAATCGCCGACGCCATGCAGCAGAACAGTTACCTGCAAAAGGAAATCACCGCCGCGCGTACGCTCTACAACGATACCGTCAACCAATGGAACACCGATGTGTTTGATTGGCCGACGAAGATGATCGTTGCGGCCCGCTCCGGCTACACTACCCGCATCCCCTTCACGGCATCTGCTGAAACCAAGGCGAAAGCGCAAGGTACGTTCTTTTGATCGTAGAAGATGTATATGAACCACTAGCCAGATACCGGGATGAATTTCGCGAGAAATTCTCCCGCCTGACGGCACAGACATTCCAGGAGCTGCTGGAAAAATCGGGAGTGGACGAGGAGGCGAACATAAAACTCACCTCCGAAATCCGCTCCCTTGAAAATTCCGCAAAGCAGATACAGGACAAGAAATCGCGGACCGGATGTCTCATCTGGTGTGTCGTCCTTCTTCTTCTAGCGGGTGCTGGGTGGCTCTTTTTTGGAACTGAGCTTTTTGGCGAAGAGACAGTCGCGGAACTCTCCGAATCGCTTCCGCCCCCTGTCTTGTTCACTGGACTCGCCGGACTTGCCGCACTCCTTTTTTTCCGGCTAATCCCTGCCAGTAAGAGACTCGCGCAGCAACTCCAAGAAATGCAACGGCGCATTGCGGGAAAGAAGGAAGAGGCATATCGCCAACTGGAACCTCTCAATCGGCTCTACGATTGGGACATGACCGCCAAGCTGATTGAACAGACGGTGCCGCGCATCCATTTCGACGCCTTCTTCTCCCAGAACCGGTTGCGGGAAATGTGCGAGTATTTCGGTTGGGACGGAACTTACAACGAAGACAAATCTGTCCTCTTCTCGCAAAGCGGGGAAATCAACGGCAACCCCTTCCTCTTCGGGGAACTGAAAACGCAACGCTGGGGGACCAAGACCTATACGGGCAGCAAGCAGATTTCGTGGTGGGAAACCGTTCGCGGTCCCGATGGAAAAATGCGGAAGGAGATCCGCACGCAGGTCCTGACCGCCTCCATCGAGAAACCCATTCCCGTATTCGGACAGGAAAAAATCCTGATCTACGGGAACGACGCGGCTCCCAATCTGGTCTTTTCTCGCAAACCATCCTCTCTCTCAGCAGCGAATGAGAACTCGTTCATCACCTCCTTCAAGAAAAAACAGGAACTGAAAAAACTGGAGAAATTGGCGCGCGACTTGACCGACGATCTTCCCTACACGATGATGGCGAACCGCGAATTCGAGTTGCTCTTCCACGCGACGGATCGGAACGACGAAGTCGCATTCCGACTCCTTTTCACCGCGCTGGCGCAACAACAAATGCTCATGCTGCTGAAGGACAAATCCGTTGGATACGGCGACGATTTCAGTTTCTTAAAGCAAAAGCGGATCAATGTGATTTTTCCGCGACATCTTTCCGACATCTCTTTGAACACAGACCCGAAACTCTTTTACGATTACGATCTAAAGCGGGCAAGAGCCAATTTCCAAACCTTCAACGAGGTTTATTTCAAATCGGTCTATTTCGCGCTAGCACCCCTACTCGCCATTCCGCTCTACCAGCAAACGAAATCTGTTCGAACAATTTACGGAGAAACGCTCCTTCACCAGGCGTCCTACTGGGAACACGAGGCCATCGCCAATTTCCGAGGTATCCAGCAATTCCGTCACCCCGCCTGTGTGACCGACTGCATCCTCAAGACAAACGTCAAGAAACGGCTGGACGGTATCTCGTCTGTTGACGTCACGGCTTACGGGTACCGTGGCGAAAAGCGAATCCATTACGAGTCTGTTTACGGTGGCGACGGCAAATCGCATGACGTCCCCATCGAGTGGATTGAATACCTACCCGTGCAAGCGACCTCCGAAATGATGGTGAGGGAAGAAGCTGAGGGAACCACGCTACAATCTTTCGAGGAATCGAAAATTTCCCAAGCCGAAGCATGGCAAAACTTCTTCCGCAGCCTGGGAACCGCACCGGAACAGCTTTCCTACCGTCGCGCAATCCTCTCTTGGCTCAACCGATAGGCGCATGACAAGTGACGAGGGCGGAGAATCCGCCAGTGAAGAATGAAAAATGACGAATGATAAGCGGATCACGCTTGTCGCGACCACACGGGGCTAGCAGGACTGGCGGCTCATCCCTTTCATCGCCTAACACGCCTAATCTGCCTAACGCACCTAACCAGCTTACCCTGCTTCACCTGCTTAACCAGCTTAACCAGCTTCTCTGCCGACGCGTGGTGCCCGGCTAAATAAAAATCTGATTTTGAGGTGGCAATCCGCTGGAAAAAGGTGTATAATTAGGTCGTTATGTTTGAGGGCGGAAAACGGAAAAACGTGTCTGGGCAGGCGATGCTCGAATACATCATCGTGTTCGTGGCGTTGCTGGGACTCGTTACGGCGCTGGCTTATTGCCTCTACGCCGTGAGGCAACAATCCAACCGGGCGTTGGATTTGGTCGCTTCCGAATACCCCTGAGAAAGGAGCGCGCAATGAAATTGAGGAAGAACAAGAGCGGACAGACAATGATCGAGTACATCATCATCGTGGTGTTGATCGCGATCACTTTGATTGTCCTGTTTTCCAAGCTGAGCAAGGCGACGGGCAAGAAGGTCGCCGGTGCCACAGCCGCGTTGGATGCGGAAGTTGGATCGGAGGCAGCCTCTGAAGTCGATAACATCGACGAGAACAAGATCCGCAACCTCGACACGGACGGAAAGAGCAACTAACGGTATCACGTCTGCGATGGACGCCGATCCGAAAACTCGCGCGAAAAAGCAAAGCGGTCAGGCGATGGTCGAATCGATCCTCGTCCTGTTATTGATTTGCTTTTGTTTCTTTTCCATCTTCCAATACGCCTCGCTCTTCTCCTCCCGTCTGATCTTGCAGCATTCCGCCGCTTGTGCGGCGCGTGCACGGGCGGTGGGGTTCAACGAGTGGATGACACGGAAAAGCGCGTTGGTTGCCAGCATCCCCGCCGCAGGGAAACGGCTCTCGCCGGATCTGTCCGACCTGGGGACGGGGATGCCGTCGTCAGAGAAAGTGCGCAAGGAGTTCGACCTGTGGGAGTACGCCTTGCGCTCTTCCACTCGTTCGCCGGGAACGGTCGTCGAGGCGAACCGCATCCCCGAATTCATGGAAGGGATTAACGAGCCGACTGCTCGCGCCGTTCTCGACTACGAATACTGGGACGAGATGGGAATCGACATCGATGAGGCAGTATCCATCTCCGGCGACTCCCCTTCCCGTTTGACCGTCACGGTCCAGCAGAATCGTCCCTTTGACTTTTCGGTCTTTGGACGAACCGGCGCCAGTGCCGAGGACGGTCAAATTCGTATTCGTGGAAGTTATACGATTGAGTCGCACTACCCCCTCTATCTGGAGGACGCGAAATGGTGAGACGGGACAAGAATGCCGGACAAGTCAGTCTTTTCATTCTTCTCCTGCTCGTGATCCTGTCCTTCTTCCTGCTCTTCCATGTGGATCTGCAGCGGATCATCTCGCGGAAGGACAAGACACGCGCGGCGGGAGATGCCGCCGCGCTTGCCGCCGCTCGTTGGCAAGGAGCGACCGCGAACCTGGTCGGTGAACTCAACCTCCTGCACGCGCTCGCTCTCGCGGCGGACGATCCAGATGCCGTGTACGCCATCACCAACCTCCAACTCAGGCTGGCGTTCACCGGTCCATTGACGGGACTTTACGCAGCGCAAGTGCTCGCCAAGAACAACGGAATCCATGTCGATCCGGAAATGACGAGTCTCCTACAGTCCCACGCATCGACGATTCAAAATCTCTATGCCGCGAGCGTGAACGGTTCAGGAGAAGTCCTTTTCCCCGAACCGTGGCTGGGGGCATGGAGCGAATATGCGCAGCTGTTGCGTCAGGTCATCAGCGACGGCATCTCCGCCGGACCCGACAATATGCGCACCTTCAATGACCCGCAGGACAGTCATTATCTGCTCTCGAAAGATTTTTACCACGCCGTCATGGGCTATGGCTGGTGCTGGTTCAAGTTCCACGCAAAAGGATTGCTCGAATCGTACCACTCCTTCCGCGACTGGCCGCCCCTTCCTGAAATGCGACAGGAGGATTATTGGAACTCGGAGGTCTTTCCGGTCCATGTCTATCCGCTGACTCGTCCGTTGAACCGCACCTTCACGCCAGAGGAACTTTCCAATTGGGCACAAACCGTTGGCCGTACATCCGTCGAGACCGCGCAGTTCGCTTCCACGAATGTAATGCAAACTCTGGAATCCTGGTTTTTCTATAACGCCAGTGACTGGGGAAGCTGGCAACGGATCAAACCGGACGGAGAGGATGATTTCCCGATCACAGGTCCTGTTCGCGAAGAGTACGATACGGCTGGCGCAGACGTGGTTGTGCGCGTCCACGCTGAGGTCACGCGACTCACGCCGAACATGAACAACGGCAGTTCCGAGGATTCCGTGGTCTGGACGGCGGCAGCAAAGCCATTCGGTTATCTCGACACTGACCTTGGCAAGGAAAAGGTGACAGCGGCGGCAGGTTTCGTCCTGCCCGCATTCCGCAATGTCCGTCTCATCCCGGTTGATTCCGCTTCCAATGCGGATGCTTCGTCCTCCGATGCCGAATGGGTCATTCATATCCGGGGACATCTGAAATCCTATCTCTCCACAGGCGCGTTGCAGATCACATGCCGCTACTGCCGTGCATTGTCACAGTGGGAGAAAAACGAGTTCAGGCAACAGGGAGTCACCTGGCTCAACGAGTTCGGTTCAACCTGCCGCCGACCTTCCGGTGGTACGAAGCGCGGTGGCGGCACAAGAAGGGGGCACTGATGAAACCAAATGCTGGACAAGCCGCGATTGAATTCGTTGTCGCTCTCTTTCTCCTGCTGATCATTCTGATCGGAATGCTGTTCCTGAACGACCTTTCCCTGAAATCGCTCCTGCTTCAGGCGGACATTCGCGAGGACGCCGGGTATCAGGCCATGTCCTCCACATTGGGAACCGCACCGGACTCGATCAAGGATTGGAGTGACGGAGCGGACAAAACCCCGTACACAGCCGACGACAGGCCGCAGAAGAGCGCCAACGCCTCCACGACACTGCAACTTCTGTCAGATCGTTCCGTCGCCAACGAAAGTGACTGGTCGAAAGTCGATTCCGATGTGCAGCTCCCCTTCTCGATGCTCACCATCCGTCGTGCACCGTCACTGGTCAACGCCGTTCCCTCCGTCCGGAAAAGAGAAGAGGAACTGGTCGAAGTCCCGGACTTCATCCGTGAGAACATCTATCGAAAGGACGAAGTCACGATCCGCGAAGAAATCTACTTTCCTCTCCTAGGCGGTCTCTACTGATAGGCGACCCCATTTCAAAACCTTTCTGTCATCCTGTTTTTCAACCACGGAATACACTAAAAATCGTGAGTTCCTGAAGATCATTCTCCGCGAGTTCCGTGTATTCCGTTGTTTTGAAATTACACCCCGTGTTCTTCATTCATTTGTCATTCGTCACTTGTCATTCGTTATTGTAGGCACCCGCCGCCCCTTCCTCAAATTCTTCTCTCTTCATTCTTCGTTTATCTCTTTTCATTCTGCCCCTATTCCATGCGCACGAGAGGATCTTGGAAACAACAGGAACAACCTGAATACAACAACTAAAAAAGGTGCGCTGACCAACCGGTCCGCGCATCGGTTTTCCTTTGCCTTTATCATGACAATTATTTGAGGGAATTGCACCGTTACCTTTATGAGATCGCTATTGGGACACGGGCGAGTTAGCCCGCGCTCTAAAGACAAGTTGTTTTTGTAAGTTGTTTCTGTTGCTTTCAAACGAGATCCGAACTGGCGGTGAAAACACAGATGCGCCCCCCAGCGGCGTCATCTTAATTTTGCGGTTGGAATACGGCGTGATTTGTGCGATATTATTGCCTTTTCAACGGGAAGGAGCTTTTGTTATGAAATGGATTATCTTCGCGGCTGCGATCGTTTCTTTTTCGCTTTTCGGTGCAACGACCAACACGACAAAGAGGGTGGCACATTCGATGCCTGAACCGAAAAACGTGCCCGAACTTCTTGTCACTGCGAAAGGCGAAAAGGTGACGACAGTTGCCGCTTGGGAGAAAACGCGCCGCCCGGAATTGCTCCGGACATTTGAAACGGAGCTGTATGGCGTCCGTCCGCAAGTCGCGCCCAAACTGAAGTTTGAGACCGTTGCAGAAGATGCGAACGCAGTCGATGGAACCGCCCTGCTGAAGCGTGTGAAGATTACCTACGCAGGACCTTACGGCGAACGGGATTTCGTGGCAACCGCTTTTTTCCCGAAGAACGCGAAAGGACCATCGCCGGTATTCGTCTATATCGCATTCCCTCGGGACGGGATCAACTCTCATCGCAGCACGGGAGATGCACAGGAATTGTCCAGCCAACTTGAAGAACGCTGGCCTGTGAAGAAGATGATCAACCGTGGCTTTGCCACCGTCGCGTTCCGCAGCACAGATGTGGCGGATGACGATATCGACGGTTTCAATGCGGGTGTCTATCCAATCTTGCAGAAACCCACCGATCGCACGGAGACGAGTTGGGGGGCGATTAGCGCCTGGGCTTGGGGTGCAAGCCGCGTGGCCGACTGGCTAATGACAGAACCGCTCGCGGACAAGGAACATCTCGCCGTCGTCGGGCTTTCTCGCCTCGGCAAGGCCGCGCTTTGGGCAGGCGCAACGGACACACGTTTCGCGCTTACCTGTTCGGTGTGTTCCGGATGCTGTGGAGCCAAGTTGAACCACATTGAACTGGACGGTATCACCCCGGGATACGGAGACGAGCACATCGAGCGCATTCTTCGGTTTCGCCATTGGTTCCCGCGCAGTTTCGACAAATATCGCGGCAAAGATTTGGAACTGCCGTTCGACCAGCACCAGTTAATCGCCCTGTGCGCCCCCCGCCTCGTCTCGATCTCATCGGCATCGGATGATCCCGGCGCAGGTCCCCTCGCTGAATATTGGGCAGCCCGTCTCGCCTCTCCAGCCTGGGAACTATACGGGAAGAAAGGCTTGATCTCGCGCGAATTCCCCATGCCGGAACGACTTCAGGACAACGGATCGATCTCCTACCACATTCGTAAGGGGCCGCACGGTCTGGTCTATTCCGACTGGGAACGGTTCATGACATTCGCTGATGACAACGGATGGACGAAAGGGACATGTGGCGGCGGACGTCACGCATTCCTCCAGCGAATGGCAGAAAAAGCTGCCGCCCTTGGAATGAAGACGGCACACTTTGAAAATCCAAGCGGGCTCACCAAATTTTCGCGGGCTTCCGCAAATGACCTGCTCAAACTTGGGATGGCCTGTGCACACCACCCGGTTTTCACGAACATTTGGTCGAAAACAAACGCGCAAATTCAGGTTAAAGGTCCGCACGCCCGAACGATCACTCTCCGCCACAACTACACAGAACTCGCAGGCTGGAAGCGTTTCTCGGAACAGTACCCATTTCTAGGTGGGAAGGGCGGTTCGCTCGCCTTTACGGATCTGTCTGTCCGTGCGCATGTCATCGTCACCGAAATCGAAGGATCTCGTTACGTATTCTCCATCTCCGGTATGAAGAGTAACAAGGAGGATCCGTTCGCCCTCGATCTGGAAATTGCCGCCTCTATCAAAGCTCAGTTGCACGGAGAAAAAATGCCGGAGACGCCACTTCTCGACGCGCACGTCAACTACGGTGGCGCCTACGCCTGGTCCTCCTTCGACGGTAAGAAAAGCTTCGCGAGCAAGAATGCCGACACCCCGCATGTCCCGGCTTCCACATCCAAGATGATGACTGCTCTTTGCGCACTGGATGCCGCAAACGGGTCCACGGCACCGGTTATCGTCCGTAAATCCGACCTCACCGGAGGTAGCGGAATCCGTTGCTATGAAGGAGACGAGTTCAAGTTTGAAGATGCGCTCATCGCCATGATCCTATCCTCCTCCAACACCCTCGCCGAAACGATGGCCCGCCATTAGAAGCCGGAGACTGATGCCGCCAGCAGGGTAAGCGAGGTGTTACGCGCCAGCTGAGAAGCGAGGTGGCTGACATCGCCGCTCCGTCAAACGGGACAGACAAGACGAACGGGACGACACACGACATGCGTACCCAGTATTCGACAACCGTTGCACTCGTCGTTATTCATTGCAGCTTCTGTCACTTAGTCCCGCAGGACACTGCCGCTGCACGGCATAATATTCGTGACACTGCCCCCTCAGGTGGCTTACTTCTCAACTAGCGGTATCAGCCGCCTCGTCTCTTTTCATTCTCCTTTCTTCATTCTTCTTTCTTCTCTGGCGGCGTCAGCCGCCAGAGAAATGCGACCTTGCGGTTTACTTCCGAATCGTGTAGAGTAAAAGCCTTATGACAAATTCGATTGACCTTATCATTCTCGTGGTGTACGTGATCGGAATCACGGTCTTCGGTTGCTCCTTCTTCTTCCGTAAGGGAAGCGGTGATGCCGACACCTTCATGTCCGGCGGAATGCGGCTACCGACCTGGACTATCGCGCTCTCCATCTTCGCAACGCACGTCAGCTCGCTCTCATTTCTCGGACTTCCTGCCAAGGCGTTCCTCACCAACTGGAATCCATACGTCCTGTCGATAACAGTGCCTATTGCCGCTGTCATTGCCGCAATCTGGTTCATCCCGTTCTATCGGAACAGCGGTTGTCTTTCTGCCTACTCGTTTCTAGAAGGGCGGTTCGGTGCTTGGGCACGACTCTACGCCTCAGCCTGTTTCATCATCATGCAGAGCGCACGCGCCGGCGTAATCCTCTACCTTCTCGCCCTGCTCATGAAAAGCGTACTCGGATATTCCGTTGTCTCGATCATCCTCATCACCGGTATCGCCACCATCATTTACTCGATGATGGGCGGTCTCTCCGCCGTTGTCTGGACGGATGCGATCCAGTCGCTGATTCTGATCGGAGGAACGGTTCTCTGCATCGTCTTGCTGGGATTCAAGATTCCAAATCTGGGTGAAGGAATTTCCGTAGCGTGGGATGCGGGTAAATTCTCCCTCGGATCCCTCTCTCTCTCCGATTGGAGTACGGAGACCTTCTGGGTCACTTTTTTCTATGCCATGTTCATCAACCTTCAGAACTTTGGAATCGACCAAAGTTTCACCCAGCGTTACGTCGCCGCGAAAACGACGAAGGCTGCCGTCAAGTCCCTGCTGAGTAGCGCATTTCTCTATCTGGTCACAACCCTTCTTTTTGTGCTGATCGGTTCGCTGCTGTGGATCTGGACGCAGAATACGTCAGATGAACTTCCCGCCGAGGTGGTAGCGCGTTGCGACTCCGTCTTCCCTTGGTTCATCGTCCACAAACTCCCGGTCGGAGCCAGCGGTTTGTTGGTGGCGGCGATTGTCGCAGCCGCGATGAGTACGGTATCCACCACGCTCAACTCCGGTGCAACCGTTCTGCTGGAAGACTACTGGAAACGATTCTTCCCCGCTCGCGCGACCGAGAAAAGCAACATCGCCTTCCTGCGGTATGCGTCTATTGGACTCGGTCTTTTCGCTGTCGCAGTAGCGGTTGCGGTCATGAACGTCACCAGTGCACTCACCGCATTCTGGGCCATGCAGAGCGTCCTCTCCGGTGGTATGCTGGGACTCTTCCTGCTCGGCGCATTCTCCCGTCGCTGCCAACCCACACGTGCGGCAATCGCCGCAATCTGCGGATTCGCCGTCCTCATCTGGGTCACCTTTGGGCAGAAAATCCTACCCCTCCCCCAACTCTTACACATCAATCTCGCAATCGTGTTGGGAACCCTCACGCTGGTATTGATTGGTGCGGGCTGTCCATGGAAACGAGGTAACGAATAACAGGAGAACAAAATATGGCGCATCTGCGTAGTTTCTATGCGTATATGTGTGGTTAGGAAACAACAGGAACTCTATGTCTCTAAAAACGAAAATCACTGTCATCGTCTCCATGTTGACAATCGTTCTCATTCCAGCGTGTTCGCTTGCGCTCGAGATTGTCTGGGATAAACCGCACACCCTAGCAGCGGGAACCTATGCGAGGGTACACAGACTTACCGATAAGCGTCTCATGCTCTCGTATGAAAAAGGCGGACAGAGCTACATCCAATTTTCTTCCGATGAAGCGCAAAGCTGGAGCTCTCCCCTCTTGGCATTTCCCCGTCAGCATGTGAGTGACCCCGTATGGGGAAACGCCTCTCTGAATGCATGTAATCCTGAATTCGCGCAACTTTCATCCCGCAACCCACATCACCCCAACCGAATCCTTCTCGCCTGTAATATGCGTCCGCAAAAACCGTTCTCGGTTCGATCTCCCTACGCCATCGCAATCCGCGTTTCGGATACACTCGGCACAACTTGGAGCGAGATGAAAATCCTCTATCAGTCTAACCCACGACATGATTCAGACGGCGATGCAAGATGGGGGTGCTGGGAACCGTTCATTTTGGAACTTCCAGACGGTACGGTTCAGCTCTACTTCGCCGACGAAACGCCCTATCACGTGAAACAGCGCAAATACCAAAACATTTCCGTCATGGAATCGGCAGACGGTGGAGAAACCTGGGGAAAACCACGAATCGCCTGTTACAAGGCGGCAGCACGCGACGGCATGCCGGTAGCGACAATCCATGACGGATACATCTATCTCGCAATCGAAAGCAACCTGAACGGTCGCCACCTGCATCCCGAAATCATCTCATCCCCAATTGTCGGCAATTGGTCCACGCCAGTTTCGGGAAACTCGCCATTCCGTTTCCATCCTGACAGGTTGTGCGACGCCTACCGCAACTTCAAATCCGGTGCACCGTACCTAATCCAAACCGACAACTATTTCGTTTTGTCGTACCAGACGACCGAGGGGTCTGGCTGTGAAGTCTCCGACAAACATGCCGTGATGGAAGTGACAGCCGTGCAGAAAACGAAAATGAGATCAGGAAAAGTCCCCATCTTCCAAGGGCGAACTCGTCCTCTCCACCTCAATCCGAAAGAGTCGCGAGGACTTTGGAACTCGCTCTGTCCCCTCTCTACCGACACCTTCCTTGCGGTAACATCCAGTAACGGTGTCCTCGTCACCATACAAGGCACGATCCGTCCATGGCAATAGCCGTATGCGACAACGAGAGCTGCGATTGAAGAAAATGACCAAAGGGACGAACGCGACAAAAGAGACAAACCTGCCGCCAGCACTGTGCAAGGGAATGTAAATGAAGATAACTTTCGACAAGCACCGAAGGGGCGAAGGTACACAGACGGGGGTAAGCGTAGCGCAGCCCAGTCTGTATAGTCGATGACTTTTCAGTGCCGGACGCTCACAACAAGCATACTCCTTCCGTTCGATTGCATTCGATGGCAATCGATAGCTACCGATGACATGCGACAACGACACGCAACATGTCGCGGTGGACTGGCGAGGCTAGCGTCCCCCCGTCCTCATTGTCACCATCGTCCCCGCTTATCCCGCTGGGCGGTCTCGCCACCCTCGCGTAACCCTACCCTATGTTGCGATGGAGCCATTCTCCGAAGATACGATCGTAAATGACATATCCGCGTTCCGTCCGATAAACGAGGTCATTGTCGAGTAGTACCTTCAATGCCGACCGCACGGATGATGTTGCTACAAGGGAATGGCGTCGCATAAAGTCTCCAGAAAAGATATTCTTCACCTCTCCTTCCGCCGAAATCGCCGCAAGAAGGCGTTGTGAAGACACATTTTGCGAGAAGTACAAATCTCGAAACACGAGCGAACGATCCTCCATAAGATCTGTTATGACTTCGTCAATCTGATTTGGAGAAACGAATCCTTCGCCCGCAGCCCAAATATGGTTCAAGATCGTCTGCACATACCATGTCACCCCGCTAAATCTTTCGTAAAGGGCATTGAAGGCTTCGGTGGAAAATCTCTGCCTCGCGGCAACGAAATGTTTCTTCGCGAACTCGGTGTACGGTTCCTTCGCGATCACGTTTAGCGACAGTACATCCGTTGACTGATAGAATGGATGCTTGGCGGAAAGAAACATCTCGCCCATGAGGTGATGCCTCGAACCAGCGAAGATGAATCTGATCCATGGCACTTCCTGCACATAACTGCGAAAAAGCGCCTCCGTCCCTGTTTCGGGAAACTCGAGAATCTGCTGAAACTCGTCAATGGCGATGACCGCTCGCCGGTTGCGTTTCTTCAGGTAGGCAAATGTTTCCGCAAGAGTATCCTGAGCACGAGACGGCATTATGTCAAACGAAAACTTGGGCATTCCGTTTTCCTGCGGCGTAATTGTGGGCCGGCAGCTCTTGAAGAACCGAGCTACTGCGGAAATTGCCTTTTCAGTGGGCGTGTCAATTGTACCGATGACTGCGGTAGCGAAAACCTTTGCGAATTCCGTAAGGCTTTTCAACGCGAAAATGTCAAGATACACGCCCATATATTCTGAAGGCATCATCTTGTGGACATGATGGATCAGACCAGTCTTACCATACCTACGTGGAGCAATCAGCGTAACATTTCTGTCGTTCCGTATCGCGGAAAGGAGCTTTTTGGTTTCCTTTACGCGGTCGCAGAAATATTCCGGTCCATTGTAACCGACTACGGTGAACGGATTCTTCTGTTTCATGATGCAATTATAACAAATCGCCATCATTACGGCAAGCATATATTGCGAAATTTTCGTAACGAAATTTTCGCAATTTCATGATAGCGAGAAAAGCAAAGTGACAAAAGCGGGGGAAGGGTCACGGCGGTTATTGTTCTGCGTACGGGTATTCTTTGTCCTTCAAAGAATTTTGTGAAATCTTTCCACCTGAAAGGCCTCAAGAAAAAGGAACATCATAGATATGCGCAATCAGAGCACACATTGTAACTGACGACAGAAAGAATACAAACATCAACGAATATCTCACAAGATGACAAGCCATAGTCCATATTCGTGTTAACAAACCATTTTTCATCTCACCTCCGTGTACTCATAATGACAGACACAAATAAGAAATACCATGAACATTCCGGTGCATCGGATTAACCCAACCGCTCCAGTTCCTTAGAAGCTTTCCGTGACCTCTAGGGAACCATCGTCGGCGATCTGAAGGTAACCGACTCGCTGCGGAGGAATGTGGATGGTGTGTCCCCCTTTTTCGGCTACGATGGTGTCGCTGCCTCCGTTCCAGAAAACCCAGCCCGTCGCTCCTTTTCCGGGCACACGAAAGACCTCCAACGTTTCCGGTTGAGACGCATCGCGTGTCATCCCCACACCAGCCGTCTTCACTGCCTTTCCGTACAGTTCTCGAAGCGGCTCGATCAGCGTTTTTCCACGTATCTCCATCAGAGCACTGCTGTATATCACGACCCCATTACCGTATTTCCGGGAAGTAGCAATAATCTGATTCCCTTCCAACAACAGACTCTTCGCATCGTTCAATTCGATATCCACTTCGGGCTGAAAGTTGCCGACAAGTGGAGCATCCATCGCGAACGGTTGTCGGGGCTTGGAATTTTTTGCATGGACTCCGCAAAGGCGTGAAAGCCACTCTAGACGAGCCTTCCCGTCAACTGCATTCCAGATCGGATTTCCAGAAAGGAGGAGCGTACCGCCGCGAATCACGAATTTCTCCAGCCACTGCACCTGTTCCTCGGTGAGGACGTAGGCAGCTGGATAGACGATCAACTTGACGGATTCCGGAATGGAGTCTAGCATGGAATCGGTAAGCTTGGAGTAATTCACACCGTACCAGACCAAAATATCATCTACGGCATGAGCCACCTGAATGGCCTTGCCCCGTTCATTGGTAAAACGCAGGTAGTCGCCCATGAGGATAACCGTGTCCGGGGGATTCTCCGCCAACTCTAGCTTCCCGAAAGTTGTCGCCATCTTCTTGTACAACGATGCCGTGGGACGCGGAACCCATGTCGCATGGACTAGTCCGCAGGGGAAGATTCCCTCCATCGGATCACGCCAATGCCACGAGAGCAACGTGGTTGCTCCCAGTCCAAATGCGTGCGAGACCAAATAACGGAAGCGGTAGTCGTATGATTCGTCATCATCTCCCATTCCCCACGGATCACTGCTTTTGAAGGTGGGATGGTTCTTTGCACCGCATTCTCCGACGAGCAACGGTTTTCCGAGTACGCGCAGATCCAAATCTTTGATCTCCTGCGGCATAGTAACAAGATTGCCGTAGTAATGACGATCCGTGAAATCCAGATCGAGGGAAGCGATTTGCGGATCCTTCGTGGCCTCTCCACCAGCCCAGCCCTGACTCCATCCAACGGAAACAGGAATCGACGGCTTTACCTTTTTGACAGCAGCACGATTCGTTGCCGCCCATGTGCGCTGAAGTGCGGTTGCGGTCGCATACCGATTCCGGACGGAGACATCACGCCAGCTTCCATCGCCAGCAGGTACTTCCGCGCAAGCAGCCTTAAACGCCTCGCCACCCATCTTCAAAACCGGTTCGTTGGAGATGTCAATCGCAAGCCCCGGAACCTCGCGATACCTCGTCGCAATCTCAGCAATTGTCTTGCTCTCCTTTTCCAGTTCCTTCGGATCGGCGGTGTTGTAGAGATTGGGCGTGTGGTAGAGAACGATACCGAATTTCTGCGACAGCTGGGCAACCGCATCGCTAACCCGTTTCTCTGCCTCGTTGTTGAAAGTCAGGAAACATCGTGTCCACCGCAAACCATGATCGCGCATCATTTGGAAATCGCAATAGAAGTGTAGCGGAGAACGAGCTGTGACGGAACCATGCTGCCCCCAAAAGGTTTGGCATCCCATGAAAAAACGAGCCTTGCCATCAATCGTCAAATGAAGCCCGTTGCGTTGAAGGCGGGGACCATGCGTGATCACATCACGATTCCAAACAACCAGCGCCCCGCTTTCGCGATCCAACGTTTTCCCGTCACGATACAACTCGGCAGTAAGGTAAAGGAAATCGGGCGAATCGGACGGCACAGACCATTCGGAAACGACCGGAACGCTCTTACCGGCAGCAACTTCAATCGTACGGCTAAAACTTGCCACCTCTCGCCGGGACTCGTCTGTCAAGCGAAAGCGGACAGTCGTGCGTTGAGGCGATGACGAAAAATTCGAGACGCACGTCTTCAGCTTCGCCGTTTCGCCCGTACGATAACAGGCGAATTCTGCCGTCGTGTTGTTTAGATAAAGGCGACGAAGCAACGTATCGACAACCGGAATCAGAAGTTTCTGCGCGACGGGAGAGCCAGATGCAAACAGATCGTGATCATCGACTCCGAAAATCGCCCAGCTCGATCCGGCAAAGGTGCCCGCGTAGTGATGAACAATTGCGGCGGCGTGGCCACGAGGATTCCCGTCCTTGTCCGCACAAGCAAGGAGCGGTCGCCAGCAGGCACGGTTCGGTCCAAAGCCATGGCCGTTGACTCCCAACTGCGCAATGGCGGAAAGCCCAGAGAGAGAATCCGAGAACGAAATCTCTGGAAAAATTCCCGACATTTCGGGACTCAGGGATGTGGTTGCCACCTGACGCAATGGGAAAGAGGGATCGAACACGCCGATCTGTTCATGTCGGGGATGAATGGCATCGCGAATTAAGGCAGTGCGAGTATTGATCTGCGGCACAACGATCTCCCGTGCGGCGCGAAGCGGATCCTCTCCCACGCGAATGTCCGACAAACTGGCCGCGTGCTCACATCCTCTCTCTGCGATATCGGTCGCGACACCGAAGATCAGGTTGTTGACGCGAGCGAAACAGATGCGATCCCCCGGTCCACCGCGTCCGATGCTCGGATTGTCAGACCAATAGACAAAATCTGAAGGCACCAGACTGTAAGCCTTCCATGTATTCGTCAACGCCACCGCATAGTGCCAACGGGAACCGTCATCCTCGTCCAACTCGAACCAAACCTTGCGCGTATTCTTCGATCCCTTCGCCCAAAAGCTGATGACAGACCAATCACCATTCGCCACCTTCGGAATCGGAATCGAGGCTGTGTTATAGGCCGTTAAATTTCGTGTCGAAATCTCAATCCCTTTCTCTCCGTTCACGCCCGCAACGTCGCGCACCTCAGTCTTGTAACCATGCGGAGAATAGGCATGCCAGTTCGTAGCAGGAGGAAGCGCGATGGAATCGGTTCCTTTCACACATGTTTTCGGCAATGTCCGCAAAGGCGACCATCCGCTTTCTAGATGCTCCACAGGCGTATCGAACGCATATCCACCGCAGGTCAGCAACTGTCCCCCACCCGAAAGGAACGCCAAGAGCGCGTCCACCGCCTTTCTCGGAAACCAACTCCCCGAAGGAACGATCAAGAGGTTGATCATCCGCGGATTGAGAATGTACGAATTGGAAATCATCTCCCCCGGCAACCGAAGCGTCTCATATTGCGGTTTCAACATCGCCTCGAAGGCATCAGGGCTGGAAGGGAAACCACATTCAAACTTCTGACAGGGAAGCTCCATGTCCAAAATGGCAATGCGCGGCTTTACCTTGTCCCGTCCAGGAAAAATCCCCTGCCCCGCAAGCCAACGTTCGCCCTCCTCACGTTGTGCGAGGATTCTTTGCCTTTCCTTCTCATCCTCCGGACTGGGACGATACGGAGAGGCCGACATTCCCTCCTCAACCTGAAGTTCCGTGAACCACACCTTCCCGAATCCATAGAGACAAAGCGTGAAATGAGCCGTCTGCGTCCCTCGCGGCAATTCCGGGATGGTGAAAACGATTCGTTTCCAATCCGAAGTCCCCGATAGTTTTGAGGGTGAGTCATTCGCAGCCAAACGTCCCGAACGTTCCGAGAAACAATTCAACGAAAGGTACGCCAAAGCACCCTCACTCAATTCCTCAGTCTTGACCCACCCACTGACCGTGTACGGTGTCTTGGCGCGGATTCCCGGAACTGGTTTACGAACCAAATGCCATTTCCGTTCGCCCGTTCCTGACACCTCGATCCGCAAGGAAGGAGTGCCGTTGTGCGAGACCTCTGTATCCACGCACCAAGTTGCCCTCTCGCTTTCAAGATTCCATCCGAGCGGGGAATTGTCGGCGCCTGCGCGAAACTCGAATCGGCTGTTCGTGAGCAAATTGACCTTTCCCGTCCGAGAGTCCTCGACTACACTAGATATTTTTTCCTGACCTGCATTCACCGAATGCAAACAAACCAAGAAAGCGATCGTGATCGACATTACGAACCGTTGCATACCGTCTCCTCCAAACATCGAACCTAGTATACATTTTTCCAACCCACAAAACAAGTCACCGTCGGTAGCGTATATTCCGTGGTTTGAAAGACTCGCAGAGGAATCTAGGTGGAAATGCACCTTTTCTCTCGTATTGAAATATGCTAAAATTCTTTTTTTGTTCCGAGAGTACAAATGACTGAATGCAGCACAGCAGACAAACCGATCAACGGATGCGTGTCCATCCGTAACCAGTTGGCATCCTATGTGGAAAGCTTGTCGCAGGAAGACGATTCCTGCTGGACAGGTGTCTCTTGCATTCCTTCCGTTTTTACGGGATTTGAGGGACATTTTCCCGGCAACCCGATTCTTCCCGCATTTTGCCAATTCCAATTGACCACTATATTGGCGGAACGGATCCTGGGATTTCCCGTTTTTCTGCAGGACGTTTCTCGTTCTCGTTTTGTCCGACCGATCCTGCCTGACAGAAAGCTGGATCTCTCGTTACACCTTTCCGAATCCAGCGCCATGTATTCTGGATCTCTTCGCCTTACCGCAGACGGAGAGGAATGCAGTGAAATCAAATTTAAAATGATTCCGCTGAACCCTTCCTGCGAAGCGACAACAACATCGGAGCATTCCGCATGAATCGGAACCGCCTAACTCATTTTCCCAGATTACCCGATGTGCCTGCCCCGGTTCAAGCGACGGTACGTCGTACAACTGTATTCAGCGATGTCGATCCGATGGGGTATGTGTGGTTCGGTAGGTATCCACTGATACTTGAAGGAGCGGTTGATGCTCTCAACAAACAAATCGGTTTGAGTTACGCCGAACTTGCCGCTGACTGCGTAATCAATCCTGTTGCCGAACTGAAAATCAACTATCTTTTACCAATCCATCTAGGAACGGAAACGGAAACCACGGCGTGTCTGGTCTGGACGGAAGCAACCAAACTACAATATGAAGTCGTGATTCGTTCCGCCGATGGAGTCCATGCCGTAGCCTGGGCAACGAATCTCTTCGTCGATTCCAAAACAGGCGAGGTTTATCTCTACGATCCCCCTTGTTTCTCTTCCTGCAGAGAGAAATGGAAGTCAGGAGCATTCCGATGTCTGCAACAAACGAACGGATAGCCATTGTTGGGGGGGATCTGCTGACCGCGTTCGGCAACGGAATGGAAACGTGTTGGCGCGGTCTCTTGCGGGGGGAATGCGCGCTCTCACAGACAACATCGGATGCACCAGTCTGGCTCGGACGGATCACCGAAATCGAAGAAACAGAACGACGTTTCGACGCCTTGCTGGCATACGGGCGTGAACGGTTGTGCATGAAGCCCGGAGAACCCTTACTGATCTGTTCAACCGTAGGGAACCCACCCTCTCAAGCGCACCCGCATCGCGACCATCCGTTCGGCGAAGCCTCTTCGGTGATCTCTGCCGCCTGCGCGTCTTCCGGTGTCGCGCTTTGCCTCGCCGCCGACTACCTGTGCGCGGGTTGTGCGGAAACCGTACACATCTTGGCGGCGGACGCGCTCTCAGAATTCATTTCGTCGGGATTCGCCTCGCTCGGCGCAGTCGGATCCGGTCCCGCACAACCCTTCGACCAAAATCGTGACGGCCTTTCGTTGGGGGAGGCGTGTGCTTGGATGACGGTGACGACCGAATCAGCAGCACGTTCAAAAAAGCTTCCAATTCTCGGATACCTTGTTGGATGGGGACAGCGCAACGATGCCCACCATTTGACCGCACCGCACCGAGAGGCTCGAGGATTGATTGCCGCCATCCACGCCGCAATCAATCAGGCGCACATGCGGTCAACACAGAATCAAATCGTCACCTTCTGCGCACACGGAACCGGTACGCGATACAACGACACTATGGAACTCTTGGCGGCCCGATCCTGTTGCGACGCCTCCGTTCCAATCTGGTCCGTGAAAGGCGCAATCGGACATACGCTGGCGGCATGTGGCCTGATTGAGGCGTGGCTTTGTCTATTGGCGCTACGCGATGGAATTGTTCCGCAAACCATCGGATGCCACGAACCGGAGAACGGTTCACAACAGGTCACTTTGTCCAACACGACAATCCCACAAGACGGATGGGCGCTCTCCACAAACTCCGGCTTCGGAGGAATCAACACCGCGCTCCTTTTCGAAAGGGGGGATGCGTGAAACACAGGGTTACTATCTTCCTTCAGGTTTGCCTATTAGCCGCTCTCTTGTCATCTTGCCGTTCCCTTCCCACGATCGAAGAGGCTGAGGGAAACACGCCCATACAAGTCATGCAAAGCCTCTCCGCCCGATACTTGAGGACAAGCGGAAACTATGGCATCGCGATGGTCGCCATTCTTCCCGACGGAACAGACCAAAGCGTTTACGCCGGAGTTGCCGATCCAGAAAATCCGCAAGTTCCCCTGTCTGGCAACACGCTTTTTGAAATCGGATCGCTTGGCAAAGATTTCGTCACCTGGACGATTTGGGAACTGGAGAAGGAACAACGCATTGTTCTAGATTTTCCGGTCACGGCATACGCAGACCAACCGTTGCCTTCCCTCTACGAAACCATTCTCGTCCGCGATCTGCTCGAACATCAGTCCGGATTGCCGCGCGAATCTCTCGGACTGTGCGACATGGACGATGTACTCAGTGCCTGGCTGTGGACCGGGGACATCTGCCGTTGCGCTACTACGCGAGAGCTGTTGTATCGTATGTTGCGAAAACGGTCATGCCAGCGTGCAATCGAAAATCGGCGTTCACGGTATAGCAACATCGGGTTCGGTCTCTTGGGCGTATTGACGGAGAACGCGACAGGAGAACAACTCGAACAGCTGATCCAGCACTATGTCACAAATCCCATGAAGCTGACAGACACGACCTTCTCCCCATCCGACGAACAACGCAAACGTTTGGCGGCACCGGTGGCGGGCGATCTGCCTGTTCTCTTCCGACGCGGAACGCGGGTTCCCGTCTATCGGTTGGGTAGCGGACTCAAAGCGGCTGGAAACATCTACTCGACACCGAACGACATGAAACGGTTTATCCGTCGCTTTCACAAAGAAATGCTGAACCGTACCTCGGTCACCCAAATCACACCGGAGATGGACGGCAAGCTGATCTACAACCGCGAGATACACGTCACGCCAGAAAACCATCGGTTCCTTTGCCGCTGGGGAATGTACTACGGATACAACGCCTTTGTTGGGCTTGACCTTGATACAGGAATCAGCCTCCTCGTATTTCGTACCGGAACGGATTGGCCCGATGAATTCGGCATTACGATTCTCCGCGCCCTCTCCAAAATCGTGCGGTAGCGTAAGGCGGCCAACGCCTCCAGCCGTGACGAGTGACGAGATACGAGTGACGAATGACGAAAGCAGGAAGGATGGATAATGGGAGGGGTAACGTCCTCGTTGTGCCCACAGCGGAACGGACTGGCGGGACTGACGAGACTGGCGGCTAAACCCCTGTCCCGACTGTCCCCATTGTCCTCATCGTCCCCATCGTCTCCGCCTTTCAGCTTCCCCACTTTACACGCAGCCCGCGTCCATACAGAGCAACGGCAGTGCGTCACTAAAAAGCTACCGTACCGGGGAATCAGTTGGCCTGTGTCGTCCAGTTTACATCGTACTCGGCAGCGCGATAGGTCTTTCCTGAGCAATCCAACACACCCGCGAGGTGGCAGGTCTGTTTGACCCCTTGACCACCGCCGTAAATCGCGAAGACAGCGATGTAGTTGCGGTAGTTGGTCTTGTCGTAAACCGAGTTGATCGGCGCCTCGCCCAGTCCCAGCTGGTTGCGTACACATTCGGCGCACTGCCCGACTCCGAAGCAGATGAATTTGACATTCAACGCCGAAAGCACACTCGCACGATCCGAGTCGGTCATCGCGAAGGTGTTCGTTCCCGTGTAGGTGTATCCGAGATCCTTGTAAATCGTGTTGACGCTGGCACCGCCCCGCGCGTTGGACAACGGCTGTACCACGGCAACCGGTGACCCTGGCTCGATATAAGCGGGGTAGTACGCGCTCATGTCGGGACGGAAGCCCGGTCCACCGCCACCAACCGCAACCTCGCCCTGCTTCAGTGGACAATACGCAGAGGACTGTCCCGTGGAGGGATTGTGGAGCATATAGCGATAGATACCAGCTTCCTGCAGCGAAGCGCAATCGTTTGTGGAGAGAAAGTAAATGCCCAACTGCGAGAGCAACCCCGTATTGCGTGTTCCCTTATTCTGGATTTTCGCCTCCTCTTCGGATGGGACTGCACCACTTCCCTGCCCCGCCGCATTGTACAGCGCAATACGGAATTTCCAAGAGCCGTCATAGATACCGGGCTGTCCCGCCACAGCGGTGTTCTCCCACTGATAGGTTCCCGGTGTTCCCTTCCAAGCACCCGATCCTTGCTGGGCATCAATCAGCGAATCGAAATAGTTGAAACGATCGGTAACTCCCTCACGCGCCTCATTGTAAGTCGCAAGCGTGTGCTGAATTCGTTTGATGTTCGAGAGATTCATCTTCTTCGCCTGAATCTCCTTCAGGTTGCCGTAGGAACGCATTCCGATGACGGCGACGAAAGCGATGATTGCGATGACGATGAGCAGTTCCAACAGAGTGAAACCGTTGCGGTATTGATTCTTTTGTTTCATAACCAGTTCCTTTTGTCAATTCCTCGTCCAGAGGTGGAGGTGCCTACAGATTCGCGGCAAGACGTGCGCGGCGGATCGTGTACCCGAACGGGTCGAGAACACCCGCAAATTCCGCCTCCACCGTTCCGGCAGGAGATGGACGCAGACGGAAGAGGAGAACGTACTGACGGTAGTACTGACGAAGCGGTACCTCCGAATACGGCACGGCTTCCATTCCCCCCTGCGCATTTCCGATGATCGAAGCATTCTCTCCCAACCCAAACGCCAATAGGGGACCACCCGTTGCCGCCACCTCTGTCTTCACGGCAGATTCACTGTAAGAAGATTCGTCACGTTCCGTCTTGAAGATCTCTTGTCCGCAATCCTTGTAGATGTCGCGGCCAACCTGAATCAGCGGCGAGACAGCGGCGCAAATCATGCCGTTCGTGACCATCTGCGCGACACAGGCGGAACGTGCCGCCTCCAGACCGATCGTTTCATCCGTCGGCAAGTACACACCATCCTCCCCTTTGTTCCCGTACGCGCTTGAAGGTGACTGCTGGGCGTAGGTTGTGTGGCGCATGACGAACTTCAATCCAAGGCGATGCAAAGCCTCTGCCTCCGCCTTGGAGAGACTGTAAGCCGCCAAGACTGACTGCAACTCCGAGGTCAGTCCACTGTTCTTCTTTGTGATGGATTCCGGTGGCGGATTTCCCATGTCATCAGGACCGCAATACAGATACCCGACAGAACCAGCCGCAGATGAACGGAAGGTCTGGAAATTGAAACCGTCGCCAGCCGCATCGGAAGTTCCCATATCCAACAGGGAATCCAGTCTGTTCAGCTGCCCGTTGTTGACGGTCAGGTAACTGTCCACAGCACGCCCGATCGCCTGCTGGTTAGAGACGGAGACCTTCCGCGCGGACTGTGCCCGGAGGTTCCCGACATGAGTAACCGCCAATGTTGAAACAATCGATAGGATCGCTATGACGAGCAACAGCTCGACCAAAGTGAATCCATCTGCCGCATTCTGTCTGAATCGCATATCAAAATCCCGATTTCAAATCATTCCTTTGTATATTTAAACGCAGTTACACATAACCTGGTTCAAAGCAATTTGTACAGCAAAAGAGGAGCCGCCTAAGGCGGCTGTGATGAGTGACGAGTGACACGTGGGAGGGACACGCTTGTGACGTCCGCTGCGTACCCCCCACACTTTGCGTCTCCTCACTTAGTCGCATCACGACACTTAACCACTTAGGACGAAACCCACTTAAATTCAAGCGCGTCCCAGATGTGTGGACGCATCTGCGTTTTTCGCCACCAGTTCTGCTATCGTTTGAAAAAGAAAACAACAAAAACAACTTGTCTTTTGAGCGCGGGCCAACTCGCCCGCGCTCCAATAGTCGATCCCACAAAGGCAACGGGGCAATGATACCAAATGATTGTCGCGGTAAAGTCAAAGGAGAGACGATGCGCGGGCCGGTTGGTCCGCGCACCTCTTTCAAATGTTGTCTTCAAGTTGTTCTGGTTGTTTCCAAAATCCCCTCGTGCGCATGAGATGGGTGAATTACGCAGATACGCCCCCCGCCCATCGCAGCCCGAATTGTTGGCTTGGCAGGTTTCTTTTTTCTGCTATAATGGGAGGTATCACGGTACGCATGACGGGAGCTGAAAAGATGTTGCAGACAAAACTGAATCGCGAATACGGCTGGCGCATTGCGGGCATCGGGGCACTGATGCTTGCGGTGTGTGTTTGGTCGATCTACGACGGGAAGATTTCCTACCCGCGCGAAAACAGCATATTGGAAAAGGCGAGACCTTTTCTTTTGGAACAGACGAACACGGTCCAGACCGCCAACGGCTGGCTGGATTCTGCGGACGGCACACCATCCGCCCTTCAGGCGGTCTTTTCGCGCGCTGAAGTGCAAGCATCCGTTCCCAAAAAACTCATCCAGAAACTCGGTGACCTTCGTCTTCCCGACCACATCACCAATGAGCGCGAGAAGTTGCGGGAAGCATTGAACAGGCAGATCGGACGCATCTTCAATGAACCGATCTATTCTGACACGGACTTGATTACGCAATACATCCAAGCGGCCATCACAGGTCTTCTGGGAATCTTCGCATTTCTCTGGCTTGGTTACCTGTCGAGACGCTCGTACCGTCTGGACGGCGAACAACTGACGGGCAACGGATTCGGACGCGACGCGACAATCGCGGAGATTCAACGAATCGATTGGCAACTTTGGAAGGCCAAAGGAATCGTCACGCTTTATCTTCCTGATCGGAAAGTGAAGCTCGATGCCTGGCACTTTGCGGGCGTCAAGGAAATCGTCGCGGAAATCGTACGGCTCCGTCCGGAACTGGATGACACATCACATGCCAGCTAAACTCTCCCGTATTTTCCGCATCTTCCTTTTCCTCTGCCTCTTCCTGTTGCTGGCGGTAGTTGCGATACTGATTTGTTTTGAACGGAAAATCCCCGACTTTCTGCTTCGGCGTGCGATGGAGCAGGTGGATTCTGAAGACTTCCATATCTCTATCGAACAGGCATCTTTTTCGCTTCGAAAAGGCGCGAGGCTTAAGTACCTGAAAGTCTATCCGAAAGGACAAGTCGGAGGGGCCGTTCTTTCCGCCAAGGAGATTGACATACTCTTCCGACTCTCTCCTTTCATTCCACTGAAAGACCGCCTCCGCAAAGTCCGAATCGTTCAGCTCCGTTTTCCAGAGTTACCACCGCGAGGAGACTCCACGGAATCCGTAGAGACACCGGAGCTTCCCCGTATCAAACCATTCGATCTGGAACTTGTTGATCCGGACGTAATCGGCATTAAGCCGCACATCCTGACCGGAATCGCCAGCGTCTATCCCGACAAGCTGACAGTGCGTGACATCAGCCTTGCGTGGAAAACGCCGGGAGACAACCTTTTCCTCAACGCCTCCCTGACGGTGAATCTCAAAGACCAGACGGTCAAGTCCGAGATGAAAGGACAGGTCTATCCCGAAAACATCTTGCCACTGTTCAGTCCGGCTGGCATTCCCGCGACGATGGCGGTTAAGGAAATCGTCAAGTTCCAGTCGTTCCAGTCGCCCGTCCGCACGGAATGCGGATTGGACATCAATTTTCACACCATCGATTTTACAATCCGACTTAAGACCGACATCGGTCCCTGCACCTATAACGGCGTCCCCGTTGATTTCGTGCACGGGAAACTCGTCGCGACCGGTACGAACGTCACGCCCACAGAGGTGGTCAACCGTGTACAACTGGAAGAGGTGGATACCAAGAGTAAAACCGGACGGCTTTCCGGTTCCCTCTGTTACACCGACAACCAGCACCGCATCGACTTTCAAGCGAAATCTTCCATGGACTTGCCGGAACTGTTTGACATCATTGGCGTCCTGAACGAAGACGAGTTGCAAGTCATCCAATGTACCACGCCGCCGCAACTGGAAGCGCACGGTGTCGTCTCTTCCTCCAAAACGATGGCGGGAGTCACCAACCACTTTTCGGGGACATTCACGCTCGACAAGGGGTCCATCCTGAATTTCGATGTCGCCAATGCAACAGGCGATTTGCGAATGGACGGCTTCAGCGCGACTTTCCAGAACCTACGCGCAAAATCTTCACGAGGCGGAGACATTGATGGCGAGATCCGTTTCGACTTCCCAGAGTATGTCGCAACACAGACTGTATTCCGTTCCACAATCAACTTCAAGCAGGTCGATCTGATGGACGTCGCCAAGGCGTTAAACGTCACGAACGAACAGTCCGGAAAGATTTCGGGCACGATGAAGCTCCATTCCACGACCGGGAAAGACGCACTTCAGAAGTTGGGTGGGACTGGCGAAGTAACCTATCAAGACGGCGTGATCACGCAAATCCCCCTGTTTGCCGGATTCACCGCGTACCTTGCCAAGAAGATTCCAGGCGTTTCACAGCTCGTTGACCAGTCCACAGGGGCGATGAATTTCACGATTACGAACGGGGTTCTCGCGACGGAAAACGCGGTGACGGAAAGTTCCCTGTTCAGCATCAAAGCGCGCGGCACCTACGACATGACGCAAGACCATCTGGACATCATTGCGCGGGCAAACATCTTCCGTCAAAAGAGTCTGGTCGGAAAAATTACGCACTTTGTCACGTTCCCATTCACACGACTCCTGCTGGAGTTTCACGTCTTCGGATCGCTGCAAAACACCGATTGGTCATACGTAAATATCATCGAGCAGATCACAGGACCTGAAACGATCAAGCCAAAAAAATAATTTTCTCACCCAATTTTTTCCTCTCCGTTTCGTTTCTTGTACTGTAACGGATTTGTTTATTCGTTCAACAAGAAGGAGACAACCATGAAGAAACTCTGTGTATTTGCTACGGTTTTGATAACCGCCCTGTCCCAGTTCGCTCAGGCCGATGAAGCCGCACCTGCCGGCAATCCGCCTCCACCCCCTGCCGGAGAAAAGCAGGTGCAACCTCCGCCCCCAGGAGAGAAAGGTCATCGGGGAATGCGTCGCGGCGACGGACCGGGAAGACGCGGGCCCGGTATGCACATGAACCAGGAGGATTTCAAAAAGTTCGACAAGGACGGCGACGGGAAACTCAGCCCTGAAGAGCGGACTGCGATGATGGAAGAGCGTCGTCAGCGTTGGGAGAAGCGTTTCGACAAGGACGGCGATGGAAAGCTCAACGCGGAAGAGCGTGCCGCGATGGAGAAGGAACGCGAAGACTTCCGTCAGCGGATGCAGCAGCACCGTCAGGAGATGATGAAGAAGTATGACAAGGACGGAGACGGAAAGCTCAGTCCCGAAGAACGCGAAGCCATGCGTAAAGACCGTCCGATGAGAGACGGAAAAGGTCCCGGCAGAGGGAAGCGCGGCCAGTTCGCACCTCCTCCTCCGCCTCCGGCTGAAAAGAAATAACGCAAGCACCCCATCGCGGAAAGCAGGCACGATTCTCTCGGTTTCCCCACACCGGTATTTGTCAAACGGGGATCCAGAAAATCGCGCCTGTTTTTTTCCTTTCAGGGCCAAACGGTTGGGACCAGCCCCCCCGTTCGATTGCATTCGATCGCAATCGACAGCTACCGATGACACGCAACAAACGACACGCGACATTCCGCGTTTGACCGGTGGGACTGGCGGTACCTGTCCCCATTGTCCCCTTCGGCTCCGCTTAACCAGCTTAACATGCATTTCCCGCTGGCGGCTTCGCCGCCCTGTAAAGTATAGGTAAGCGTCCCGCCGATTGCCATCAACAATCGGCAATCCCCCCAGAGCTTCTCAACTTTTCCGAATCACATAGACCTTGTCTCCCGTACGAACTTTTTCGCACGGAAAAGTTGCCCACTCGCCGCGTGGCACTGTCTGCAAAATGGACTCGTCATGCCGCAATTCGGAAACAGAGACCTCCACCACACCGGTGGCACTTCCATGTATCTGAATCAGATCGCCGCATGAAATCGGTGTATCTTGAATCTGAACCTGCGCAATTTTCGCTTTCGCATAGTAATTGACGATTAGCCCTGCGTAATGCTTTTTGGTCGTCGCCTGACTTCCATTCGTGTCCGTGAATTGATCCGTGCCGGGTCTGCCGAACAACAGTCCACACCCGAAGTCTCGGTGATAGACTCGCTTGCATTTTTCAACCAGACGATCAGAAAGTTCAGCGGAGAAGGAACCTGCCGCCACTGCACGAACCGCCTCGCGGTATGCCTCCACCACAGTCTTGACATATTCCGGATTCCGTCCCCTGCCTTCGATCTTAAAGGAGTGGATTCCAGCCGCTATCAATTTGTCAACAAACGGAATCGAGCAGAGATCCTTCGCCGAGAACACGCGGTGCGGAGTCACATAGAAGGATGCGTCGCCGTTGTCCGTTCCAGTCGGAGTAGAGGAGGGATAACGGTTGAATTCCTGAACCAGAAATTCACGACGGCATGGCTGATGACACGCGCCACGATTGCTGGAAAAACCGTATGCGTCATGCGAGAGCAAGCAACGCCCCGATTCCGCCACGCACTGGGCACCGTGCACGAACACCTCCACCTCGATTCCAACCTGACGCACAATTTCCGCAATCTCAGGCAAGGTACACTCTCGAGCCAAGACGACGCGACGCGCTCCCTGATCACGGAAAAATGCGGCGGCAAGTGCATTGGAGCAGGACATCTGCGTGGAAATGTGAATCGGGACATCCCATTTCCGGCAGAGCTGAATCACGCCCCAGTCGCCAGCAAGAATCGCATCCACATACGGTTTGGAAAACCGAATCAAATCCTCTGCCTCCGAAAGCTCGGAAGTAAAGACAAGACTGTTGAGTGTCAGGTAAAGACGGACACCCCGACTCCGGCAACGGGCAGAGGCCTCAGGCAGATTTTCACGTGTAAAATTAGCCGCTCCCAATGACCGCATATTCAGGTTTTGCAGTCCGAGATAAACCGCGTCAGCACCCGCGTCCAACGCGGCTTGCAAACACGTCATATCGCCCGCAGGTGCTAGAATTTCAGGAAGGGTAATCGAGTCTAACATGGCAAATGATTTCAAAACCACGAAAAAAAGCGGAACTCACAGACAGAGTATGCTACAAGATTCAAAGCGATCCGATTCAACGAGAGACGAACGCACGGACGATTTTCCCCCGACAGAATCAAAAAAGCGCCGCAAACGAATTCGCATGCGGCGCGTTGCAACAAAACAACTTTATTTAGCTGCGGGCGCGGTGGCTTCCGCCTTCTTCTCCGCAGGCTTTGCGGCCGGGGCGGCAGGTGCGGGGGCTTCCGCTTTCTTCTCCGCAGGCTTCGCAGCCGGGGTGGCGGGCGCGGGAGCTTCCGCCTTCTTCTCCGCAGGCTTCGCTGCCGGGGCGGCGGGCGCGGGAGCTTCCGCTTTCTTCTCCGCCGGCTTCGCTGCCGGAGCGGTGGGAGCAGGGGCTTCCGCCTTCTTCTCCGCCGGCTTCGCAGCAGGGG
>JAFYDR010000047.1 GCA_017544725.1 Kiritimatiellia bacterium | reverse complement strand
TCTTCTACCAGAACTTCGTGAACGAGCTCCTCAAGAGCGGCACGTGCGTGGGCTGGCACTGGTTCAAGTACGGCGACAACGATCCCCAGAACCTCCGCGCCGACCCCTCCAACCGCGACGCGAACAAGGGCATCGTGACATGGGATTTCCGCCGCTACGACCCGCTCGTCGACCGCATGAAGGCGATCAACGGCTGCACCTACAATCTCACTCGCTTCTACAGCACGAAATAACGCCGGCGTCTTTCTCGCAGGGAGGGTCGCGCCGCGCGACCGCCATGAAAAGGACGTAGGACGTACGACACCTATCACTTCATCTATCGGATCCTTTTCCGCCCCTGGTCTGCACTGCGTTCATTGCTCAACCTTATTCTTTCGTCTTTATCGTATAGATGGATTCTTCAATTACCCGATCACCAAAGCGTTCCCTGTAGGACCCGTCAATACGCCTGTCAAATATGGCATAATCACCTGGGGTTTGTTTTTCGATGGTTTCAGGGTTTTCCCCTTCGCCCTTGTACTCACAGCCATTTTCGTCCGTAATGGTTGTAACGAAAGGAACTTCCCCTCGTCCACTCGATGCTGAAGCTCCACCACTAGACGCATAGGAATATCCTCCGCCCGAACAATTCGACCCTCCACGCGACATGGTGTCCCAAACGGTTGGTGCAAGGTAAAGCCCAAGCGGCACACCGACACAGACAACAAACAACGACCATGGAGACATCCCGAAATAGAAAAGGATGGTGGACACGCCTGAAAGCAGAAGAGCTAGTAACAGCGTCGCGAATATCCGTATCTCGCCCCCATTACACTTTATGAATATGCAAACCAGGATCACATGGAACAAATACGGTATCACGTACAACACCGTACGTGACACCCAACGGGTTGTGGATTCGCTCCATTTTTCTTCCTTGGCATACTTAACCAGCGCTTCGGCCTTCCCGATGTACCAGCGCAGCAGCAACACGTAATAGCGAATGGTGTAATGGTGGATATAATAGATTGCTTTCGTCAACGTCCAGGAATCTTCGTCAAGCTCGTGTTCCAATGCGTTGTATTGCGAGTCCTTGATAAGATTAAAGCGATTCCGATCCACCTTCCAGACAGAATAGTCGGTGATCTCGACGTTGTGCCTGGACCTATATCTGGCAAGGATAAGTTCCCTCACACGACCATTGTGCGCACCGACATCGACATGATCCAGTTCAAGAAGCCTCTGACTAGCAACTGACCCTTCAAAGGCAATCCGAAGCACCACATCGTCTCCCAGCTTCCCATAAGGGGATTTCGCAGCGAATGCGGACAACTCTGCTTTTCCTAATTCCTTAAACTGCAATCCTCGTCCGGCGACTTCAGCCATCGCCAAAAGCCATGATTCAAAGTCAAGAAAAACATCCCTCAGTATCTGTTGTTCGACCTTTTTATCAAGCCCATCCATTGTGTTTTGCAACCTCATTATCCCCTCTGCCGCATTCAATATCCTCCACTTTTCTATCGCCGCTTTTCCGCCGTCGATATTTATCGCAGGATCATGAACCGAATCGCCGAACAACGGCAAGGCAAGACCCACAACAAACAATCCCAGCATCCTAATCTTTTTCATTTCATAATCCTTTTCACTCTCATCCCATTCACTCTCATCTCATTCGTGCCCCGAAGGGCGATACTCAGTGAAGACAGTATACCCCATCATCGGTCAGATTGTCAACGTCAATTCCAGACTGAACGCATGAATGGGCGCATCTGCGAAATTCCCCCATGAGTTCGCGTTATGGAGGTGTCCGCATAGCCGGGATGCACCTCTATAAGTAAAAGAGTTCTTCTGCAGAATCTCATGCGCTCAACAGGCATCTTCGGCAAGATACCACATTATCCAGCCCTCGCATGAGATTTCATACGCACCGTAATCTTATTTTCCGCTTGCCATCCTGCCGCGCCCGTGCCCGCCGAGGCCGTGCTGGGAGTAGCTCCGCGGGAAGGCGGCGGCGGGGGAGATGCAAAACGAGATTACGGTGCGTATGAAATCTGTTCCCGGAAAGTTGAACGGAAGGCCGAACGGGAGGAAGACGGGGTTGCAAGGGATGCGACGATGTCGGAATCGGAGACGATGTCGAAACAGATGGCGATGAAACAAATGGCAGTGCCGGAGCTGGCGGTGGTGCGGGCGAGGGCCGTGTGGCTGGAAGTTGTGAAGGGTGTGAGGGGGAGCGCGTCTGCGCTAATGGAACGGCTGGACGCGCTGACGGACCCGGAGCGGGTGGAAGAGGCCAACATGCTCGCAGGTTGGAGGGCGAAGTACGAGAATGAGATTACGGGACGTATGAAATCGCGATGGTGGCGGCGGAT
>JAFYDR010000046.1 GCA_017544725.1 Kiritimatiellia bacterium | reverse complement strand
GAGGAGGACTAGCAAGTCACTTGCGAGGTGTTATTTCTAGAACGTCAAGCACATCTAGAAAGTCTAGAATGTTACAAAGGAGGTTATGACATGGGATTTGATCCAGTTTATCTGTTATTCGCGGCACCTGCGATGTTGCTTTCGTTCTTTGCGAGTATGCGCGTGAAAAGCGCGTTCTCAAAGTATTCGAAAGTTCGGGCGTTCTCGGGATTAACCGGCGCACAGGCCGCACTTCAAATGTTGCGCAGCAACGGCGTAACTGATGTTCAAGTGCGAAAAATCAGCGGAATGTTGACCGACAACTACAACCCGACAAACAAGGTGCTCAGTCTTTCTCCGGAAGTTCATGACGGCACCTCCCTATCCTCCGTCGGCGTCGCATGCCACGAAGCAGGGCACGCACTTCAACACGCCAGCGGCTACACCTGGTTGCGTCTCCGTTCAGCGATGGTTCCGATCACCTCGATCAGCAGCAAGCTCTCCATGTGGGTCATCTTGCTGGGTTGTACGCTTCAGATGGCAGGACTCATCTTGATCGGCGTAGCGCTCTTTGCCGTCGGATTCCTGTTTTCCGTCGTAACGCTTCCCGTCGAATGGGATGCCAGCGCCCGCGCCAAGGCGCACATCGTCAATTCGGGGATCGTCTCACCGGAACAAGGGTCGGATGCGGGTAGCGTACTGAACGCGGCCTTCCTGACATACATCGCCGCAGCCGCTAGCTCTCTCCTCACTTTACTGTACTACCTTCTCCGTTCCGGAGCTTTGAACGGAAGAGGAAGAAACTAATACATCGCGAAAGGAACCAGAACCATGACAACACGATCAATTCGACTTGCCGCCATCTGGACGGCATCCTCCATCCTGACCGCCGCCGCGCTCACACCGGAGGGAATGATGGTGGACCTTGCCTCCAAACCAGGACTGGCTACCATCTACAACGAAACTCCTGCCTTCTCGTGGTGTTATCCAATCGGCGCACAAGGCGAGCGCCAGACTGCCTATCAGATTCAGGTTGCCACCACGACATCCAAATTCCGCGCAGGAACACCCGATCTGTGGGATTCGGGAAAGGTGACCTCCGCGAATTCGCTTAGCATCCCCTACCAAGGTGCCGCATTACCGACAAGCCGCGACATCTGCTGGCGCGTACGGGCTTGGGATCAGGATGGGAAAGAAGGTTCATGGTCTGAAACACTCTCCTTCCGTACCGCCGGACATCTGGAAAAATACCGCTCCGTGCACTATCCCCTGACCCAACGCCACGTCTCGCCGCAGCGGCTCTTTACGAACTCCGTGGGGCATGTCGTTCTGGATTTCGGGAAAGCCGCCTTCGGCTGGCTGGAACTCCTCCCTCCCATGTCGATGGAGAACGGGGGAGACTTCATCTTCCACATTGGAGAGAAACTTGATGGCGATCAAGTTGACCGGAAACCCGGTGGAACAATTCGCTATGCGAAAGTCTCTGGAGCGTTGACGACGCCCGGCATCTATCGCGTCCCCTTCATCGCGGACAAGCGCAACACAACAGGCGGTGCGGAAGGCGGTGCAATCAAACTCCCGAAGGAAATCGGCGTAATCATGCCGTTCCGTTATGTGGAGGTCGAGGCATGTCCTTACGCGATGGGCAGGTCGCTCGCTCGCATGATCGCAGTCAACTACCCAATGGACCGAAAGGCGGCAGCCTTCGTCTCGAACGATCCAGCACTCGATCAGATTTACAGATTCTGCAGTTATTCCATTCTGGCGACTTCTTTCGCAGGTGTTTATGTGGATGGAGATCGCGAACGGATTCCCTACGAAGCCGATGCCTACATCAACCAGCTGGGACATTATGCAGTTGATCGCGAATACACGATGGCCCGTTACTCGCACGACTACCTGATGGCGCATCCGACCTGGCCAACGGAATGGAAACAGCATTCCATCATGATGGCCTGGACCGACTGGATGTGGACGGGCGACACCTACTCGCTCCGTCACTGGTACGACAAGCTCAAGAACGAGAAACTACTCTCGCAATTCGCGCGGAACAGCGACGGGCTTCTGGTGACGAAAGGAGACCGTTCTACGAAAGGAACCGACATTGTCGATTGGCCACCGAACGAACGTGACGGATTCGAGTTCCGTCCTGTCAATGCGGTCATCAATGCGTTCTACTGTCTCAATCTCCGTCAAATGGCAGAGATCGCGACCGTGCTTGGAAAGACCGATGATGCGGTGGCGTTCACCGTTCGCGCCGAACAGGTGAAGAAAGCCTTCCATGCCGCGTTCTACCAGTCCGAACGGGAATGCTACGTGGACGGAGAAGGTGCAAAACACGCCTCGCTACACGCCAACCTATTCCCTCTCGCATTCGGAATCGTACCCGAAAAAAATAAAGAGCAGGTTGCGCAGTTCTGTCTCTCTCGCGGTATGGCATGTAGTCCGTACGCCGCACAATACCTCCTTGAGGCCCTCTTCGAGTCCGGCCATGACGAAGATGCGATTCGTCTGATGACACGTACCGATGATCGCGGCTGGATCAGCATGATGCGCCAAGGATCGACCATTACCATGGAAGCGTGGGGACTGCGTTACAAGGGAAACCAAGACTGGAACCACGCATGGGGAAGCGCCCCGCTCAACGCCATTTCGCGTTATGTGATGGGCGTCCGTCCGTTGGAAGCGGGATTCGGTAAAATCTTGATCCAGCCGCAGATTGGTTCTCTGCGTGCCGTGGAAGGAATCGTACCTACGATTCGGGGACAAGTCCGAATCGGCGTACGCCAAACTCCACGCAAGGAATACAGACTCAGCTTCGCTATTCCCGCGAACACGACCGCCGAAGTCTCTGTTCCTGCGATTGCCTCCCGCGTCTTGCTGGACGGGAAAGTGCAATCGACGACCAAGATCAACGAACGATACTCGCTTCCGAACATCGCTTCCGGCGCACACGTCGTTCTCGTGACGGAGTGACATGACGATCGAACAGATTCGTACCCGCGCAGAAATTCTTCGCGAGATCCGCGCCTTCTTCGACACGCGTGGATTTCTGGAGGTGGAAACCCCCGTACGGATTCTCGCGCCTGCGCAAGAAACCACAATCGACTGTCCGCCTTCAGGTGCCGCCTTTCTGCGAGCCTCGCCGGAACTGCAAATGAAGCGACTCCTCTGCTCTGGACTGGAACGAATCTATCAAATCGGTCCCTGCTTCCGCATGGATGAATGCGGCAGCAGGCACAATCCGGAGTTCACAATGATCGAATGGTATCGTGCCCATTCGGATTACGCGCAAATGCTTCAGGATACGCAGGAACTGCTACGAACGCTGGTTGCACGCATCGATGCGCCGAAGGATCTGGGAATCGACAAGTCGTGGGAGATCATCCCCGTGCGAGATGCCTATCGGAAATGGGCGGGATGGGATCCCGTAACCTCGTGGAACGAAGACCGTTTCGACGAAGACATGGTGATGAAAATCGAGCCGAATCTGCCCCGAACCGTTCCCGTTGTCTTGATCGACTACCCGGCACCAGTCGCTTCGCTCGCCAAACTAAAGGACGGCTCACCGGAAGTCGCGGAACGCTGGGAGGTGTACTGCAAAGGAATCGAACTAGCCAACGCCTACAGCGAACTCTGCGACGCAAACACACAGCGCAAACGCTTCGCTGAAGCAGCATCCGTCCGACACGAGTTAGGCAAAGCCGATTATCCGATGGACGAAGAATTCTTCGCCGCCTTGGAACGCGGCATGCCGCCCTCCGGTGGAATCGCGCTCGGCGTAGATCGTCTCGTCATGCTCCTTCTCGGCGTTTCAGACATCCACGACGCACGCCTCTTCTGTCAACACCCCGGCCACCTTTTCTGACCGGCGAAGGGCGGCTAACGCCGCCAGCTGAGAAGCGGGGAAGCTGAGAGGCTGAAAAGAAGACAGTAGGCAATAGGGAGTAGGCAGTAGCGGCGGCGTGTAAAGCTGGGAAAGTAGAGATGTAAGCAATGAAAAGAGAAAAATGAAGAATGACGAAAGGCGGACGGATAATAACGATCCCCCGTCCCTTTTGTCTTTTTCGTCCTTTATGTCCCTTGCCAGCCTTTCAGTTGGCGGCATTAGCCGCCTGGGGAGGGGCAACGTCCTCGTTACCGGTTCGCTTCGCTCACGGTTCGGTAGTTGGGTAGTTAG
>JAFYDR010000045.1 GCA_017544725.1 Kiritimatiellia bacterium | reverse complement strand
ACTTCATGCTCATGCCCCATGTCGATGAAACTGATTAGATCATTCGAGCGATAATACCCTTCACGCGAGACTTGAATTTCCAAAACACCTTTCGTTTTCTCCTCTGCTATACAAACGCCATTCGTGTCCGTCTGCTCAATTACCCGCCGACCTTTGGATCGGTCGGGCATATCGAAGAAAACGTTGACGGTTGCACCTTTAATAGGGCATCCAGTATCATCCACAACTCTAAACTCAATCCTTGCCTTGGCACCTTTGCTATATGCCTCCTGAAAAGTTGTAAGACCAAACCCAAACAAGGCACATGCAGATGAGACCCACAAAGCCACCATTGACATCAAGCAACTCTCAATCAAGCATCTTGTTTTCATTCGAGTTCTCCTTCTTCTTTGATTTTTTCAAAAAACTTAAACACATAAAAATATGCCATGTCTTTCATGTCGGAATGCAGCCATCGATCGCCCCAATTCCCGAACAGGCCATTGGACCGCGAGACCCAACCATTAGGGCGAGATATGCCATTTAGCGTGGTATTAGTAGAGTTTAAGTTGTACATTGAATCGTTCATTGATAATGGTCCCCATTTAGTTGCTCCACTCGCCGGAGTCCTTGACGAAATTCCCTTTGCAAGAAGTGCACCTCTAAGAAGCAGGGGAATGGAATTTGTGTTCATAGTTTCTGGTTGCAGCTTGAATACCGTGTTTGTTTTTAACTCCGCGCCGCTCATCAACCATGCATTTGTAGGTTGGATTGTATTGTACCCAAGCATGTTCTCACGGATGCTCCAGCCCGCCCAATCGGTTGTACCCATGTTGAATAAAATCCCCGCCCTGCCTTTCCAGATTTCTTGCTTGTGCCATGAGTAATGCTCAAACTTCTGATCCCAATTCTCGTAGCCGTCTGTCACCCAGACATTATTGTTCTGTTCTAGTTCTAGAACATGGTCGCCTGTTGAGTAAAAATTTACAGCTAATGATGCCGCGCTTGAGAATCTACCTCCCCATGTCAAAAGTTGCCGATCATCCCCAACATCATCCTCAAACAACTTATACCATTCATTTGCGAAGGACTTTCTCGGATATTCATTCCAATCCTTGTGTACAAGCACGTTGGTCGGCGACAGCGTCGTATCGTATGCCTCCGCCGGGACGGAGGAATTGCACATGATGTACTTTGAGACTTGCAGACCGTAGTCCTGGATCATTGACGACACGACCATGTTACCAAGCGAATGAGCCATAATGACCTTCTCGCCGGGGATGGAGTTTAACGAGGAGGCCATCTGGCTCGCGACAACAAAGGCGTTGGAGGCGTTCTCATGGTAATTCGCCGGGGCACCGATATTACTGCGCCAATCGACGTTGTAGAACCTCGCCTGGAACCGGAGACCCAGAACCGCTTGAAGAGGATGTCGCCCCACTTTTCCGCATCGCTCTCGGAGACGTTCGCGCCGTGCAGGAAGAACAGCCGTGTAACGGTTCGTATGGGATGCACACCCCGCTCGTACGCGAGGACGCAAGCCCAAGCGGCGATAGAAACACCGGCAATAACCACTGAAAAAACTGTCCAGCCGCACGAAATCATGGCATCATCCAAACAGAAGGACACCCTCTCTTAAATCTCAAAAACACAAGCATTTTCGGCTATCCGATAACGGTTGTCAATTCTTTTTAAGAAGTGTTGACAATCTGGCACACATCATGTGAGATGGCAACGCCCCCGTTGCCTCACTTCGCTTGGAATGAAGAGCGAAGTGCCACCTTGCGGTGGTAATGACGAATAAAAATGGGGGACAACGGGGACGTTGCCCCTCCCCAATGCCGCGTAGCGGCAACACTGTACCTTCGCTACTTCGGAGCTATAACTTCGCTACGCGAAGTAGTTATAAGTGACGAATGACGAGTGACGAGATGCAGTAATTTTCCAAGTTATTCCAATGAATACTACCGTGCATGGCCTCACTGCCGACTCGGATTGAGGCGTTGCTGGAGCGTGGTACGGCGTTCGCGCACCTGGTTTGCCTTGATCGCGATCCCGACTGCCTTGGAGCTGCCGACCACAATGCAGAGACGCTTGCCTCGTGTGATTGCGGTGTAGAGCAGATTGCGTTGGAGCAATTTGAAATGTTGCGTGTGGAGCAGAACGATGACTGCCGGATATTCGCTGCCTTGCGACTTGTGGATCGAACAGGCGTATGCCAAGATCAGTTCGTCGAGTTCATTCTGCTGATAGACGACTGGACGACCGTCAAAGAGAACAACGAGTATTCGTTCCTCTTCATTGACCTTTTGGATTGTACCGACATCGCCGTTGAAAACTTCCTTGTCGTAGTTGTTGCGCAACTGCATCACGCGATCGCGTTCGCGGAAGTGCGTCATACCGCGCACCAGCGAAGGCCCCGTCGGATTGATGGTCGCCTGAATGACCGCGTTCAGGTTCTCATACCCGAGCAAGTTTTTGCGCATGGGCGTCAACACCTGCACTTCTGTCAGAGGATCAAAATGGAATTTGTGCGGAATACGTTCCGTCATTAGGCGAACGGCCCGGTCTAGAATTTTTTCCGGTTCTCCTGTTTCAATGAAGTAGAAGTCGCTATCCTCCCGATCTGGCTTTATCTCAAAACGTTCCCCATTGTTCACATGGTGCGCATTGCGGACGATCAAACCACTGTTGTCCTGACGGAAAATCGTATTCAGGCGGCAGTACGGAATCACATCAGAAGCGATCAGATCGCGCAGGACATTGCCGGGACCTACGCTCGGCAACTGGTCGATATCCCCTACTAGAATCAGCGTGACCGTATTCTTCAACGCCTGCAAGAACTGATCCGTCAGTCGGATGTCCATCATGGATGTTTCATCCAAGATAAAGCAGTCGCCCTCCATCGGGTTTTCTGCGTTGTAGGTGAACTTGCCCTCCTGCGGATTGTACTTCAGCAATCGGTGCAGGGTTTGAGCCGGCATACCGGTTGCCTCGCTCATTCGCTTGGCGGCACGTCCGGTGGGAGCGGCCAACAGCACTTTTAGTTTGCGTGCGGAGAAAATCTCGGTCAATGCCCGAACGATGGTAGTCTTGCCGACACCGGGACCGCCTGTAATGATTGACACTTTCGAGCGGAGCGCATTCGCCAGCGCCTGATACTGGGATGGTGCCAGCTTGATGTGCATCTGGTTTTCCGCCCACGCGATGGCGGCATCCGTTTTTATCGGCGGATAATTGACAGGCGTCTCCTGGAGTCGTTGCAGTTTTTCCGCCACGCGCTTTTCCGCCTGATACAGGTCGCGCAGGTAAATCCGATTTTCTTCTTTGACGATTGTACCGACCTGAATCTGGTTTTCGAGTGCGGCAGTCAAAATCTCGACGGAAATTCCCAACAACTCCTGCGCGTGAAGGATCAGGTCTGCATCGATCGAAAAACAGTGACCGCCTTCCTCCGCCTCGGATTGCAACGTGTAAAGGATACCCGCACGCGCCCGGATCTCGCTGTCGCGAGGAATGCCGACAGAGAGCGCAATCGCGTCTGCGGTTTTGAATCCGATTCCCCAAACATCGGAGCTTAATCGGTAGGGATTGCTTTTGACAACCGCGATGGAATCCGCGCCGTAACGACGATAGATGCGCGACGCCTTCGCTGTTCCGATCTTGTGCGACTGGAGGAAGATCATAATCTCGCGGATACCGGCCTGCTCCGTCCACGATTCCTTAATCATGCGACGGCGCATCTCCCCGATTCCTTCGACCTCACGCAATCTGGCGGATTGCTTGTCAATTACCTCCAGCGTGCGTTCGCCAAACTTCGCAACAATCCGTTCCGCGTATTTCGGTCCGATACCTTTGATCATACCGCTTGACAGATAACGTTTGATGCCTTCCGTAGAAGTTGGCGTGATGCAGGTAATCGCTGTGGCTTGAAATTGAAGTCCATGCTGCGGATGCCGTATCCATGCGCCCTCCGCATGTAACTCCTCCCCTTCCCAAATCGTAGCGCATGACCCGACAACCGTATATTTCTCTGGGTGCAGGCGGGATTTCTTGTTGGGTATCGTCAGTGTGCAGACCGTATATCCCGTTTCATCATTGTGGTACACCACCGATTCGACGGTTCCAGATATGCTTTGCTGGTTCGGATCGGGAGGCGAAGATTTCGGCGGATTAGGACGAAACGGCATGGTCGGATTCCTCCGTTTCCTTCACCGCGTCCAGTTCCAGTTCCACCAAGAAGTTGTCGCGACAGACATCCGCCATAACAACGGAGATCGGCAGTCCAGCGGGAAGATGATCGCGCTCCCACTTTTTCCAAACAGGCAGGTACTCCGCATGTTTCAGGTAGAGAATTCCGCGCGTCGTGTCTTGCCAGTCCATCTGGCGGGAGTGAAGGATCGCTTCGACCGCCCGCATTGTCGCGTCCGTCTGTCGTTCGATGTCGCCGATAAACGCAGTTTCTCCGGATGGTTCCAGACTCGCCGTTCCCGAAACCAGTACGGTGCGGTACGATGGATTAACCAGCTCAACCGCACGGCTGAACGAGGAGCCGTATTGCAACGCGGGACACTGCAACGGCGAAGGCAGAGCCTTGTAGGTCACCACCCCCGGACGTTTGCTGCGCACCGCCAACGCACCGGCCGTCAGCGCGGTTCCGAAATAGTTGGAAGACCCGATCCCCGTACTGGCTGGAACCACGCCGTCATAGACATGACGTGAATGGAAAAAGGCGTCGCGGACTTGGTTGAACTCGCCATACCATTCCAACAGGCTGTCGAGATAGAACCACGTTCGCACGACATTGGAGAAGGACATCCCGATCTGTATCAGAGCCTTCTCCAGTCGCTCGAAAACCGAAAAGGTCTGTTCCTTGCGCGTGCGCGAGGGATCACTAGGCAAGACACCGGAAAGCCAAGCGTAGTCGGCGTCTGCATCTTCGTACTTATATCCAACGCAAACATCGTCCAAGAGAATTGGCTCGACATGGCCTGGACCATCTACGATCAACCGTTGACGGATTGGCAACAACTCCCCGTTCCCGCCGCACAGCCAGAATTGCGGCGCGGTACTACGTTGCGATTCCGGATTCAACGCCGCAAGCCGTTCACGGCTTCCCCAACAGAACTGGGAAATGACCGAAGCTCCTTCGCCGAGCTTCTGCGCTGAAGCGGTTAGCAATCCCGTTTCACACCATCTTCCGACTTCCGCATTTCGAACGCAACGCACCGCAGCACTCCCTCTGTTACAGCGACTTCACGTATTCGGCCAGATCCTTGATTTCTTCCGGCGTAAGTTTTTGTGTCATCCCGTGCGTATCCTGCGGATTGTCGCGGGTCAACATCTCTTCAATCGTACGCGAACGCCCGTCATAGAGATAAGGTGCAGTCCGCCAGCACTCTGCCAGTCCCGTCGTGTCAAAACGGCGTCCCTTCTCGTTACCGATTCCAAGCCCGGTATCGTGCAGTTGCTTGTCGGTAAACAGCATCTCGCCTTTCGGCCCTTTCGCGTCAGGCGAATGGCACATCGCACAGCCAGCCTTGCCGTTGAAGACCGCACGGCCACGCTCTGCGGCGGCAGAGAGTTTTCCATCCACCAAGAACGGGCTGGGAACGGGGCGCAACGACTCCACGTAGGCGTCGAGGCAGAGTCCGTCTTCTTCCGGACGCATGACGAACTGGATGTGGATATAACCAGCGCGGTTGCACGCCTGCATCGTCGGACGGATCCCCGTCACCATCGTCGGCGGGGTGAACTGGCAGTAGATCAGGCTCTTTGACGTTTCGGATTCCCGATGCCATCGTTCAGCAAATCCCAGTTGAGCGAATCGCTACGCCCGTCCGGGTGGCAGCTCGCGCAACTCTGCCACTGCTGGAAACACATCGCGCCGTCGTTCCACAACATCTCCCCTCTCCGTACACGGTCTTTCGAGAGATCGACCTTGGGACCCAACAAGAATTCCTTCGCTTGGGGAATCCCTTCGTTCAAGTCCAAACGCGAAATGCAATCTGCGAAATAGACCGCCGAATAAACCGAGTTGCCGACCATCGCGATACCACGCGGTCCGTCACCGGAAAGACGGTAGCGGCGGCGGATATTGACAAGGAACGAAAGGTCATTCGGTACATCCGTCGCGGCATGGGTGACTTCGGTGACTCGCTCATTACGCTGGGCCTTAGCCAACCGTTCAAGTAGGGCTGGAAGCTCAATGACACTCACTTCGCGCGTTCCCGCATGGTTCACCGCCAATAGTTTTTCATCGGCGGAGACTGTCACGCCCCACGGATTTGCCGCGCCGAGATCCACGTCGTCCAGCAGGACAGTATTCACGTAGTTTCCGGTTTCACCATCAAAAACAGAGAGACCCGCCGTATTCATCCATCCTCGTTCCAGTTGCGTTGTCGGCAACTGATAACGACCGAAGGTGTGCGTCACGAAAACGGACTTTCCGTTTGGGGTGGAGGCGATTCCGCGTACGCCGGTTGAACCGTTCGGAAGCAGAACCGTTCGGACAGCCTTCGAGGAAAGGTCGATCACAGAAACGGCAGCTGCCACCACGGCATTCGTCGCCGGACAATCGGGGAGGTGGTTTGCAGCAAACAGGAATTTGCCGTTCGCGCCGAGCGCCAATCCCACAGGTTCGCGTGACACACGATAGGTCTCTTGCACCGCCAACGTTGCAGCATCCAATGCCACCACGGAATTATCGAAACGGTTCGCAACCCAAAGACGCTTGCCATCCGCACTCACCAACGGAGCCATCGGCTGATGTCCCTGCTTGACCACAGCCGCACGTTTCCCGTCGCGCTGGAAACGGAAAACGCGTCCGTTCCCAGTCGCGTCGGAAGCGGTAATGTAAATGTCGCCGTTAGAGCGGTTCACAGCTACGCCGGTTGGCTGGCATCCGTCCAGCTCCATGCGGGAAAGGACTGCACCAGTGGTGGCATCGACGACGAGCGCACATGCGCCAGACGCACCCGTCACATACAACGCCTTCCCGTCCGGGCTGACCGTAACCTGTTCCGGTCCGATATATGCGGATGCGACTGCCGCCGCGCACAAAACGATACCAAACACAATCTTCTTCATTTCATATCCTCCCCGATGACATAGTGGGAACCGCTCGACAGACACGGGTTAGGCACCCGCGCGAATAATCAACGCCAAACCAACCAAGAAAATCACGAACATCGCGAAGTTCAAGAGATTTGCCGCTTTGGGCGCACCGCGGAATTCCTTCCAGATCAAAATACCCCACAGTGCGGAGACCAGCGTTGCACCCTGTCCCAAACCGTAGGAAATCGCAGGTCCGGCCTTTCCGGCGGCAACCAGATTGATTCCGTTACCAAGTCCCCAAATCAAACCGCCGAGGATACCGACCAAGTGAATCGGGAAGTTACCCTTGAAATACTCCTTTTCCGTGATCGGT
>JAFYDR010000044.1 GCA_017544725.1 Kiritimatiellia bacterium | reverse complement strand
TATCAGGTGACCTCCAACACGAGCGAGATTGATCTCGGATCTCTGCCCGGATACTGGGCGCGAGTGAAAGTGGATCGCGACTGCACCGCAAACGCCCAATTCACGTACGAATAACCAATGGACAAGGATGATATGAGTCTAGAAGAAGAGCAGGGGAGTCGGGAGAAGCCTATTTCTGGGTTCGGATTACGGTGGGCGACATTGCGTGATCCCGAAAAGGGAATGGCGACACGCCTATTCGCGCTTGCCGAAATTGTGTTACTGCCGCTCAGTTTCCTCACGTTCCTTTACGTGATTGCGGAGGCGGTGACATCACTATTCGGGATCCATCTGGCTGACTACTTTTCAGAGTCGTTCGCTAGATGGATCCTTCCGGTTCTCACGGCGGCTGCAATTGGGTATGTGACGAACTGGCTCGCGATTCTGATGCTCTTTCGTCCGTATGAACCCCATAACTGGTTTTTCCTGTGGCCTCAGGGGCTTCTTCCGCGCAACAAGGCGAAGATGGCGAAGGAGATCGGAAAGAAGGTTGGAACGGAGTTACTCCCGCCCGATACGCTGGTCGCTGAATTCGAGACGGAAGCGCATCGCTTTCTTGCGAGACCAGATGTTGCGATCAAGTGTCGGGATATGTTGCAGGAAATGTTGCATACGCACGAGGCTGACATCGTCCGGTTGATTGTTCCGCAGATTGAGAAATCGATGTCTGAAATTCTGGAAAGTCTAGTCACGCCGGAACAAATTCAGGTCTTTTGGAATGAGACACTGGCACCTCGTTTAAATGATCCAGAAACGCGAGATTGGATTGCCAAAAAGATTGTAGAAGCAATCAACGACAATGCCCCCGAATTGGTTCAAGGTATTCGGGAAAAGTTGCGTGCATATCTTTCCAGAAAACTTCCGTTTCCTGATTTGGTGATCAATTTCGTGATGGATTTCTTCGCCGATCCGAATACGATTCAGACGATGATCTCCGATTGGCTACGCGAGGAAGATACTCTGAATCGTTTCCGGGAAAAACTTTTGCTTGTGGGAGAGAAGATTAGCGAATGGATACACAGCAAGGAAGGTGAACGTAAGATTGAGAAATTCACTGGTGAACTCAAGGAGAAAGCCCGAACCTACATTGCTTCGTACCTCAAGAGTGCGTTGCCGAAACTTGTTGGAGAAGCGGTTTCATCTGAAAAGCTTTGGGCATGGGTGGAAGGAACCGCATTGCCCAAAGTGAAATCGCGTCTGCTTGAGTATCTGGCTGAGAACAAGTCGATTCTCGTGGAGAAACTGCGGCTTGATCAGCGGGTGGAAGATGCGATCAACGCCCAGAAGATCGAACATTTCCATCAAATGCTCAATGATCTTGCCGCGCAACACCTGAGTGCCATTCAGGTGTTGGGATATGTGTTGGGCGCACTCGTCGGATTCATCCAGTTACACCGATAACGTCGGTCGGTTTCGCCGCCAGCTGGTTAAGCGAGTTAAGCCAGTTGCAGGTTAAACCGAGAAAAATGCAACGGGAACGTTGCCCCTTCCCGTTGACGGCTGTCGCCAAATGAAATGCTATAGTTCTTCATTCGTCATTTTTCATTCTTCATTCCGAACGAAGTGAGGAGGCAACGGGAACGTTGCCCCTCCCCATTCTCTGCGGTCTCATGCGAACCTCCACGCCTCTGCGTGAAATTTCTCTCGTCATTCGTCATTGCCGCCGCAAGCGACTCTTCTCGCGGGCGCATCTGTGTAATTCACCCATCTCACGCGCACGAGAGGATTTTGGAAACAACTAGAACAACTTGAATAACAACTGAAAGAGGTGCACGGACCAACCGGTCCGCGCATCACCTCTCCTTTGCCTTTACCGCGACAATCATTTGGTATCATTGCCCCGTTGCCTTTATGGGATCGACTATTAGGCGCAGGAACGTCCATGAGGATAACTTTGGAAACTACCGCCTTTCGTCACTCGTCACTACTTCGCGCAGCGAAGTTGTTGTTTCTGTTGTTTTCATTTTCAAAAGACGATGGTGAAAAATGCAGATGCGCCCTCTCGCATGGCGTAAAGAATTTACTGGATTCGCTTTGGAATGTTGGGTAAAATTCTCTTGTCAAAAGAATGGAGGTTTGCTGATGAGAAAACTGATAATGGCGTTTGTGTGTTTGGTGGCCGCGATCTCTTTCGGTGCACAGTGCGAAGGTCTGACACAAAAGGGCGAGCGGTGTAAACGCGAAGCCGCTGAGGGAAGCAAGTTCTGCATCGGTCACGCTGATCAAGCGAAGGCCAAGGCTGACAAGCAGAAAGAAAAGCAAAAGGACGACGGTCAGTGCTGGGCGGTTACCGAAGCCGGAACCCGTTGCAAGCACAAGAAAGACGGCAAGAGCGATTATTGCAAGCAGCACGCGATTACCATCGTACCGCAAAAACCTCAGACCCGTTGCCGTGCGATGACATGGGAAGGTACGCAGTGCCCGCGTAAGCCTGAGGACGGCTCCCTCTACTGCAAGCAGCACAAAAAATAGAACGGCTTTATCGTCAGTTCAGAGCTGAAAAACGATTTGGCGGAAGGAATGCAAAGAACAGAAGCGACTACATCTATTCTGTCGCTTCTGTTTCGTGGGTGGGCATTCTTGCCCACTTTTCATTCGTCATTCGCGCGAAGCGCGTCTCCGCGTTTAACCTAGTACGTCGAAGGCGAAGATGTGGGCGACCGCACTGTCGTAGGTGTTGTTCAGCCGTTCGCTTCCCCAGGTGGAAAGGGGAATGAGGCGGATTGCCGTGGTCTCCACGTCGATTGCCTTTCGGATAAGCCGCTGGTGGTTGTTTGTCGTTTCATAGACAGTCTTCCATGCGCCGCTGTCGGTTCGCGCTTCTACCTTGAAGCTCTTGAGCAGACAACGCGGGAATCCGAAGGATGTGTTCCCGTAGCCGCGTGCACGGAAGAGAGGCATCGGGATCGTCAGGAGATCGGGATGACCATCGATGTGTTCGCGGTCGAGATCGGAGTCCACCACCAAACGGAAGCCGCGTACCCGTTTCTTCTCTGAGAATGTGTAGGTGATTGCCTTGTTGGTCTTTCCGTAGTATCCGTTGTCGTTTCCCCAAATGCGGCGATCAATCCCGTTCTGCAGCGCGGAGGCGTCCCCGTAGTCGGCGGATAGCTTGCCTTCTTTCGAGAGTGGAGAAATCTCGCGCTTGAATCCGGGCAGGAAGCAATCGTCATCCATCAGCTGCCGTTGCAGTTCGCCCAGAAGGTTCTTGTCGGCGTACACGCCGCGCGGATCAACACCTTTCGCAAGCGCAAGGGCGGCTGCAGTTCCGCAAGCCTGACCGATCACGCCGATTGTACCCATGACGCGCGTGGTGGAAAAGCCGATGTGTGTCGCGCTGATGTTACGTCCAGCCATCATCAGGTTCTCGACGTTACGCGAATAGAGACAACGGTAGGGGATCGCATACGGTTCGGAGAGACGCCTTTTTTGAAGGTGTGCTCCACCCTTGCCCTGCATGAAAAAGCCGCCGGGCAAATGGTTGTCAATTTGCCAGCCGCCGTATGCTACGGTGTCCTCGAATCGTTTGCCACCATTTTCCACGTCTTGTTGGGTGAGGGTATAGTCGCCGACATAGCGGCGGCTCTCGCGTTTGCCGGGGAGGAAACCGAGCCATTCCATCTCCCAGTTGTCCGCGCCGTGATCGCCGTGGTTTTTCATGTGATCCCAGACGCCGAAGGCGATCTTCAGCAGTTCATCACGAATCTTCTCGGTGTCACCGATGGTGTCCATTTCGCCCCCCAACTCAATCCAGTAGAAATTGGTGTTGGGTTTGAGCAGACACTCGTGAGGCTTGTTGTGCATCGCCTCGTCCGTTGGGAAACTGTATGCCCATGACGGCGGGGTGAATTCGCATTTGTGATCCGTTTCACGTGCCTGGATAAGGAGGCTCATTCCCATCGTGCGACGGTCGGCCTTGTCCAGACCAAACTCCTCACCGAACTCGCTCTTCGCTTCGCGACCGACACGGTAGTCCGCTCCCGACAACGGAGCAAGGATACTGTCGCCCGAACAATCCGCGAAGATTTTTGCGCGGACGGTATGACGCTGGTAGGTCGTCAGCTGGAATCCCGTAACGGCGGCAATGCGGTCGCCCTTCATCTCAACCTCATGACAGGCGCAGTTCAGAATCAGGTCGATATTCGGCTCAAAGCGTACTTTTTCATAGAGTAGCGCATCCCAGAGCGACCAATTTCGTGCCGGGTTCCGGTGCATATTTTCCAGCGCAATTTCCTCCATGATACCAGTCTCTTGGAGATTGCGTACACGCGTACCGGCACCGCAAATCCACATGCGGATCTCGCTCGACGCATTACCGCCTAGAACCGGGCGATCCTGCATCAGCGCGACTTTCGCGCCGTGACGAGCGGCAGAGATTGCGGTCAACATACCGCCGATGCCGCCGCCGACGACGCACAGGTCTGCCTCATGCGTGACAATCGGAAGTTTACCCGGATGCGTCTTCGTTCCTGCCAGAAACGGTTTGGGCGGATCCGGAGTGAAAGGCGCATCCGGCGGTGGAACCAATGTCGTTCCCTCAGCGCGTACCCGTGCCGCCAATCCGGCGGATAGTGCCGTAATGGAAAATCCCTTCAAAAAATCGCGTCTGTCAACTGTCATTTTCTCATCCCTTCTTGTTTAGGCGGAATCGTTTTTTCATCGTCCCTTCTGGCGTTGTTTTGAAATGGAAAACAACAGGAACAACTTTCAAAACAACTTCTTTTTGGTGCGTGGGTTCACCCACCCTCGCCCAAGAGCCGATCTAGGAAAGGTAACGGAAAAATCATACCAAATGATCATCGTCGGTAAAAGGCAAAAAAGTGATAGGTGGCAAAGCCACCAGCTGAGAAACAGGGAAGCTGAGAGGCTGAGAAGCAAGCCGAGGTGCTTCGCACAGTGACGAAAGTCGAGTGACGTGAAAAGAGAAAAATGAGGAATGAAGGTAGTGCGTCGCATGACGGTTTGTCGCGTGTCATCGGTAGCTATCGATTGCAATCGAACGCGATACGCTTGTCGTGACCGTTTAGCCCTGAAGGGGCATCGACTATACAGACGGGGTAAGCGAAGCGTAACCCCCGGCGGTACGACCGATATCTGCCTAGCCCTGAAGGGGCGGCAGCACAATCTACCGCCACTC
>JAFYDR010000043.1 GCA_017544725.1 Kiritimatiellia bacterium | reverse complement strand
CTTCACGCGGTAGAACGAGATGTGGCCGTTCAGCCCCGGCGCGTTGGAGTTGGGGTCGGGCTCCTTCTCCATCTTGTTGACGCTGATCTCCAGATTGCGCACGACTATGTTAGAGTCGCACCCGTAGTTGTACGCGCCTCGGTTCACGAGAACGTGCTGATACGTCTTCATCTTCTTGAGGACCGCGCCAGGAGCGAACTCGAGCGTGGTGTCGCTGTCGATGAACACGTCGCGGTCGAGGCCATAGACGCCGGGCTTGGCGACGCGCACGGTTCTGCCGCCGCCATCGAGCGCTCTCTGCAGCGCGGCCGCGTTCACATCCGGAGCCGCGCCCGGCAAGAACCCGAACTCGGCCGGATCAACGATCTTGCACTCCGGTGCAGACACACCTCCGCCAAATGCGGCAAAGGCAACGACCGCCAATGCCAGGACGAAAAGCCGCTTCATCGCGCCCGTTCTCTCGGTCGTTTTTGTTGTTCGTGTCATTTTTACCTCCCATTTCTGCTTTCGACTAGTATTCTACCACCACGACCGTAAAAAAGGCGCAAAAAAATGATGTAAAAGATGCGCAAAATTAAGGAGCTCAATCAACGACTTCAGCCGCCATAAGTCGATTCGCCCGACACGTCAGCGATGTTTGAGACACCGATGGTCTCGCATCCAGAAGGAAGTCTTCTATTGGACGATGGATGATGCCGTTCCGCGAAAAATCCATCTCGTCCATCGTGAGAACGTACTTGGGGTAGTTGTCCCGTATCTGCTCAAGAACCGAAAACTCCCTCTCTCTAATTTCCGCAGTTGGCATGAGATACGCCACCTGCACATAGAACTTGTCTCTTCCGCGCTCCGCTACGAAATCGACCTCCCTGTCGCCGACCAAACCAACGCTTACGTCGAAGCCCCTGCGTACCAGGTCGGTCGCCACGATGTTTTCAAGGACCTGGTCGACAGACGCCTCGTTGTTCCCAAATAGCGCCTCACGAAACCCATGGTCTGCAAGATATATCTTCTCCTGACTGGCCAGCACCCGCTTTCCGAAAAGATCGGTACGCTTCAGAGGCACCGTCAAACAGGCCTCCTCGGCGTACCTGAGGTAATTGTACAGCGTTTCAAGCGAGACATTGCGGTTTTCATGCCGAAGATACCTTTTCACGGAGGATGCCGAGAACAAATGCCCGACTTCCGAAACTAGATAAGCCAGTATCCGTTCCAGCAAGTCGATATCCCTTACCTTGTGGCGCTTGGCGATGTCTTTCACAACCACCGATCCGAACACATCCGACAAATAGGCCATTGCGGAATCGCCCTGTATGTTCGCGTCATGGATGAATGGCATGCCTCCCTCGCGCACGACACGGCGGAACACTTCCTTCTCCGACACATTCGGATTCTCCGCACGTCGCCATTCGAGGACTTCGCCGAAGGACAGCGGAAAGACATGAATCTCCACATACCTTCCACCAAGGTAGGTCGCCAACTCCCCCGACAGCAACTTGGCGTTCGAGCCCGTCAGGTACACATCGACATCAAAATCCACAAGAAGCGCATTGACAAGCTTCTCCCATCCATCCAGCTCCTGTATCTCGTCAAACAACAGATAAAGACGCCGACCGTCCACACCCTCCGAACAGGCCTTAACATGCGAAAATGCAAGATCCTGCGTCTTCACAAAATCAATCTTCTGCGATTCAAAGTTCGCCTCGACAATTTGTTCCTCACGAACGCCATTCGACAGAAGCATGTCGCGAACCATGCCCATTATATGGGATTTCCCACATCGTCTGATGCCCGTGAATACTTTGACGACCCCTTTGTCAATAAAAGGTGTTATCTGGTTTATATAGAATGAACGCTTCATGATTCGTCCTATTTTGGTTTTGAACAGAAGCCATTATACCACAAATCGTACCGAAAGGGAACGGGTATTCATGAAAATTTTTTCGTCATGTCGAAATGTCTACGGCAGCATGTCGTATCGTTTCGACACAGTGCAGTACGCTCACACCTTCACCTTGAACAGGCTGGACGGTAGTCGCGGACGAGGTCGCCGTTCTGGTAGATCTTCAGCCAATACACCCGCGCCTTCATCATGCAGTTCACGCCATCTTCCCGCGCGCCGTGGCCCAACGCGAAAAGGTAGAGCGTCTTGCCTGAACTGAGAGCTGGGTAAGTTACATTCTTAGTGACGGAAAAGGGCACGGTGCCATCCATGCCGTCTGCGGTAAAACTTTGCGAAGACGCGCCAAGGTCCGAGGTGACGCGGTATCTCTGGCCGATGCTATACT
>JAFYDR010000042.1 GCA_017544725.1 Kiritimatiellia bacterium | reverse complement strand
GGGAAGCTGGTTAAGCGTGTTAAGCAGAAGTCTGAAGTCCTACTACGGTCGCGACAAGCGCACCTTCCAAGCCGCGTAGCGGCGACAGATTACAGACGGGGGTGAGCGAAGCGTAACCCCCGGCGGTACAAGCAGTATCCGCTAAGCCCTGAAGGGGCGGCAGAACAATCTACCGCCACTTGCCACTCCGCGTCGCTTTCTGTCGCCCTTTCAGGGCTAACGTGCCTTTACTTGATTCCGGGGGCGGCGCTACGCTTGCCCCCGTCTGTGTACATTCGCCCCTTCGGGGCTTGTCGAAAGTTATTCCCCATGAACTTTCCCGCTTCCTGTTTCGCGATTGTGTCGCCGTCACGCGGCTGTTCGTCATTCGTCACTCGTCATTTGTCATTGGTAGCTATGCCGCCCGCAATGCCACTTTGGGGTTCGGGGCGGTAGCCCCGTCCGTTGCACACATTAGCGCAGATACAGGAGTTCGGGCACGAGATTGATTAGGCGATTCCGGCAGGCGGTGGCGATGGATGCCGCCGAATCGGATTGCCGTGACAATGCCTCTTTCGCAATCTCTTGCAGTTCCGCATACGGCAATTGGCGAATCACCCGCTTCACAAGGGGAATCAGATTCGGTGCCATGCTAAGCTCATTCACACCGAGTCCGATGAGCAGAGCGGCAAAAATGGGATCAGCCGCAGCTTCGCCGCAAACCGCAACGGGTATCCCCCGCGCCTTCGCGGCCTGCACCGTCAGGTGGATCAACTGCAGAACGGCGGGATGCGTTGGCTGGTAAAGCCGTGAAACCGCACTGTTGGAACGATCAACCGCAAGCGTGTATTGGATCAGGTCGTTTGTCCCGATGGAAAAGAAGTCCACCTCTTTCGCCAGCGTTCCGGCAATTAACGCGGCGGCAGGTATTTCAATCATTGCCCCCCGCTTGATCTGATCGTCGAAGGGGATCCCCTTCTCGCGCAATTCGGTCATGCAACGGTGAAGCTCCAAGTTCACGGCTCGGAGTTCTTCAATTGTTGCGATCATCGGATACAGAACCTGCACCTTCCCGTGGGAACTGGCGCGGAGAATTGAACGGAACTGGCGGCGCAGAACATCTGGATTTTTCAATAGGTACCGGATTGATCGATTTCCCAAAAACGGGTTGGGTTCCGTGCCCCCTTCACCGCGGAGCAATTTGTCGCCGCCCAGATCTAAAATACGGATAGTCGTTACGTTTCCAAGCGGAAGCGAACGTACAGCCGCCGTGTAAGCCTCCTCCTGTTCCTGTTCGCTTGGCTCGCGGTTGAGAGAGAGCCACAGATATTCCGTTCGGTATAGTCCGATTCCCTCAGCCGCGACCTTGGGAAGATCCGTCATGCGGCAATCGGCAGAAACATTCGCCAAAAAAGGGACGGGATGACCGTCACTCGTGGAGCCGGGAAGCTGACGCCCTTCTTCGACAAACGTCTGGAAACTCTTCGAATGGGAAACGACTTTTGTGAAGGCCTTCCGTTCCGAGGCACCAGGATTGTGGATCACTTTACCGGAAACGCCATCCAGCAACAACTCGTCCCCTGGATTAATTTCTTTCAAGCAGTTAGCGACGCCGACCACGGCGGGAATCCCCAATGCACGCGCCAGCAGAGTCGAGTGGGAGGTAAGGCTTCCTTTCTCCGTAACCAGACCCAAAATCTTGTCCTTCGGCATGGCAATGGTTTCGCCGGGCGAAATATCGTCGGCAACCACGATACAAGGTTGGGTGAAACGAGCGATGCGGTCTTCTCCGCCCCCGGAAAGATTACGGATCAGGCGACGTGCGAAATCCTCAATGTCTTTTCCACGCTCCCGCAGATAGGGATCGTTCATGGCGGCAAAAGCGCGGGTAAAGTGCTGGGTGGTATGCCAGACGGCTGATTTCGCATTCTGAAGCTCGTCGCAGATCAGTTTCCGACAGGGTGCCAGGAATTCCGGATCGGAGGTCATCATGATCTGCCCGTTCAAAACGGCGGCTTCGTTGCCGCTAATGCGTTTTTCCAGCTCCTGCGACAACGATTGCAATTGGATACGTGTGAGCGCGAGCGCATTTTCCAGACGCTCCAGTTCGGCGGATACGTCATCCGGAGAAAGCGAAAAATCGGAAATCTGCAATTCCTGCTCGGTACGGAAAATGACAGCAGATCCGGAGGCGTAACCGCGTGATGCGGCAATTCCGGTCAGGATTTTCGCTGCGGATGTCTCGTGAGGCTCGTGTCGTACTGTCGTCATCGCGCCTACTGCTCGTCCGGGATATCGAATTTACGGTTGACCAATGCTTCTAGCTCGTCTAACACCTGTTTCGCCTGCGGCCCTTTCGCCGTGACATGGAGCGTCGCACCGCAGAGTGCCTCCAGCGTCATCATCGCCATGATGCTCTTCCCGGAGACCTTGACATTGCCTTTTTCGACCTGGACGTCGGCATCGTACCGAGAGGCAACTTTGGCAAACAGCCCCGCGGGGCGCACGTGCATCCCGTACTTGTTTTTCAACACCAGGTCACGACTTACGCAAATTGAATCATCCATACTCTCTACTCTCCCTTTTCTTTCTGCACACGTTCAAGCATCTCGCCCCAGCGTTCGCGCAACTCATCGGCGGCGACATACCCGCTCTGCTTCAGTTTAAGGAAGCAGACCGCCGTCTCCACGATGTTGACCAAGTCACGTCCCGGCGCCACCGGGATGATCAGCTGGGGAATCGCGATGTCGAGGAAGACCCGTCTCTGGTTGTTCCCGTCACCAATCCGCTCCAGCTTCTCATTCGTCTCCGGCGTAGCTCGCGTAAAGGTAATCACCATATCCACCTGTTTCTCGTCGCGCAACGCGCAAACGCCAAACACGCGCTGAACATGGATGAACCCGATTCCCCGAATCTCCATGAACCCCTGCGACAGGACCTTTGCAGAGGCGATCAACCGATTCTCGCCATTGCGCCGCAGAATCGTGTAGTCGTCGGCAACTAGAGCGTGACCGCGTTTGAGCAACCCCAGCGCGGTCTCGCTCTTGCCGATTCCCGGATCGCCTTCCAGCAACACGCCGAGACCGGAAACCTCCACCATCGTCGCATGGATGTCCATGCGCGGGGAGGAAAGTTTCTCCAGAACGAACGCGGACGAATGGATGAAATAACGGGTTTCCAGTTGCGTTACAAAAACGGCAACATTCTTCTCGTCCGCCAGCGCCCGTACCTCGTCGAAAATCTCCATGCCACGCGTGAAGACCACGCACGGGACATCGTGGGCGAAGAGGGCATCCAGACGTTCCCTGCGCACCTCAGGAGTAAGAGACTGAAGATACGCATATTCAGCCAGTCCGATCACCTGAATCCGCTTCGAGGCGAAATGCTCGAAGAATCCGGTCAACGCCAAACCGGTGCGGTGCGCCAGCGGTTCCGGAATGGAACGCGCCAGCGCCTCCGCTTGGCACCCCGCCCGAAGCGAGATTTGGAGACTTTCCCGCCCTGCGTCGAAGAATTCCCCGACTCGTACTGTCTGGACGCTTGGTGACATTACTTCTTCGCCGTCGTGCGCGTATGCACGCTCACCACTTTGTTACGCTGTTTGCGAATCTGGCGTTCCGCCTTCGCGGCCGCCGTATCAATCGCCGACGCGGCGTTGTCCGCCAACTGCGTCGCGCCGACCGCCGTCTGCCCCTTGACCTGGATCACGAACTCCGCCGAATACTGATGACGCTGCTTGTCGATCACGGCCTTGACACTCTCTGTTTTCGGGAACCGTTTCACCAAACGCTCCGCCTGGCTCTCCGCATATTCCTTGACTCCCTTGCCGTTGTCCGAATGCCGGACTGTCACTTCGATCGTTGCCATAATAGCACCTCCTTGTTGTTGTGTCGGGACGAACCTCGTCCCGTTCATTTACATACGAAAATCCTTGCCCAGATAGAGACGGCGTGCCGTCTCATCCTGCACCAAAAACTCACTGCTGCCCTCGCACAGCACCTTGCCGTCATAGACGAGATACGCCCGATCAACGATTGACAGCGTCTCGCGCACATTGTGGTCGGTCACGATGATTCCCAGCCCTTTGTTCCGCAACCCGATCACAATCTCCTGGATGTCATGGACCGCCAACGGATCGACTCCGCTGAACGGCTCGTCCAACATCAGGATCGCCGGTTGCCGAACCATCGCACGGGCGATTTCCAACTTTCTCCGTTCACCGCCGCTCAACGTGTAGGCCGGCTGCTTCGCAACCTTCTCCAGACTCAAGTCACACAGCAACTCTTCCATGCGGAGTTTGCGGTCCGTGCGACTGAGTTTCAGCGTCTGCAAAATCGCCATGACGTTCTCTTCTACCGTCAGCTTGCGGAATACAGATTCCTCCTGCGCGAGATACCCCAACCCCATCCGAGCGCGCTTAAACACGGGCATACGGGTGATGTCCGTCCCGCGGAAAGAGACCGTTCCGAGATTCGGCTTGACCAATCCCACGATCATGTAGAAAGTGGTCGTCTTTCCCGCCCCGTTCGGACCGAGCAGACCGACAATCTCGCCGCAGTTCACATGGAGGGAAATCCCGTTCACCACGGTGCGTTGTCCGTATTGCTTAACCAGCCCCTCCGCAAGGATATCGGGAACGGAATGGATCGGTTCCGTCTCCACAGCTGGTTGCCGGTCGGCTGCCGCCTCTTCCGCGACCATCTCTGCTGTCACGCTTTCTTCCATGCCTCTCTCCCGATTACTCCTGCTTCTTCTTTCCGGGCAACTGCTTGCTGAAAAGTCCCGGCGGCAACACGACCCTGCTGCCTTCCATTACTTCCAAACGTTCGTCGTTCAACCAAAAGACGATCTTGTTTCCAATCACCTCGCCCCCGCGCGGTCCCGCCCCGCCGCTGTTCAGGCGCGCGTTCCCAGTCATCACGATCTGTCCGTCATCTTTCGTGTAAACCGCCTTGTCGCAACTCGCGGAACGGTTCTCGTTGGTAATCGTCACGTGGCCGATTGCCATGATCTGTTGCACGTCCTGATTGCTGTTCGTCCCCTGCAAAAAGAGCAGGAGGCGATCAGCTCGCAACTGGAAACGCGGATCATCGACAAAAACCTTTTCGTCAAAGAGAATGACGCCCTCCTTGTTGTCGTATTCGATCCGTTCCGCCGTGATCACGCTCTCGCGGTTCGTATCGACATTCCCGCTTGGCATGCTAGACTGCAACCAACTCGGCATGGAGGCGCGTTTCGACTTCTTGGCAGGCTTGGATACCGTGACATCCGCCCCCTGCTGCGTCTGTGCCTCTTCAGCCATGCAGGAGAACAATGCACACACAACGAACAAAACACCAAATCCGATTCTTTTCACTTTAATCTCCCGAACGTGCCCGAGAACCGCGTTGTCCGAATCTCACACTTGGACAGAATCTTGACAAAGCGATCCTCCAATGAAAAATACATGCCCTTTCCGGAAAACCGGTCGCCGCCTTTCACCACCGAGACTTCTCCCCGACAGTATCCGCGTTTGTTTTTTCTGACAAAAAGGCAATCGCTCGCGCGGAGTAGTCCATCCTGACGTCCGTCCGGCGTCAACAACTCCACGCGCACCTCCTCCGCGAAAACAAAAGCCGCGAATTCCAACACCTGCGCCTTCTTGGCGAAGAGTCGCGCCTTGACCCTTCCGTCGCCCCAGTACTCCAACGGTAGAACAAGATTCTCGACGGGAGTGGTCATCTCCTTCCGCTTCTCTTCCCACAAGCTCTCCATCTCTTTCCATTCCGCCTCTCCGTGCCGATTGAACCAGGCATCGACATCGGGATCCGATGAGGCAAAAGCGGAACGCGGCGAAACACTCCCCGTTTCCGCGAACAGAAAAGCCGCCGTACAAAAAATGACTCTGAGATTGAAAATTGTCACCTTTTTCAAACCGTCCTCAAATCTCCAAATGACTGAAACCATTTTGCGGTTTTCCCCCCAGATAGTCAAGCACGGATTTCAAGGATGTCAAGAAGACGCATCCCAGGCGCATCTGCGTTTTTCACCATCGTCTTTTGAAAATGAAAACAACAGAAACAACTTGTCTTTAGAGCTCGCGAGCATTCGTGGGAATAACTTTCGATTTCGACAACGATAGCATCGTCGTTACGCAGCGGACGCGACGGAGCACGGCCCTCCCATTCGATAGCTACTGATGACACGCGACAAACGACATGCGACACGCCGCATCGGACTGGCAGAACTGGCGAGACTGGCAGCTACTCCCCCGTCCTAACTGTCACCATTGTCACCATCGTCTCCATCGTCCCTACCTTTCAGCTTCCCCGCTTCTCAGCTGGCGCTTCGCTCACCCCGTCTGTATAGTCGATGCTCTTTCCCGGTTTTTCTTGGAAAACCGAAACTCTGCGCCTCGTTATTGGATAGACAGGATCAGCCCGACTGAAGGGAACTCGTGTACCGATGGAATCTCTTCGGCAAGACCGCCGCCTACGCGCAGAAGTCCGGGGCCTTCGAGCCAGCTCACCCGCGTACCACGGTTTCCGTTGCCCGTGTATCCACCACGTGCGACTGCCACGCCATTCGTTAGCAGGACGTGCGTCCCGACCGTAACATTACGCGGCAGATTCAACGTTCCGCCGTCCTCTAGTGCCAGCACGGAGAGATCGGAGGAGATTTCGGTATTCACGCTCGCCTCTGCGACACGCACATTCGTACCGTACCCTGGCACAGCGGCAGCTCCACCGGAATGCTTCCAGTTCGAGGCATCCGTCCAGGTGGTCGTTCCTCCTTCGCCCGTCCAGTCGTGAAGGTTGAAGCGGAGTCGGTCAACGATCTGGTTGTTCTCCAGCTCCGTCGCCGTCAACACGCGATCATATACACGGATGGAGAATATTTTGGCATTCGGCTTCCTGTTGTAATTCGCGAGGTTTCCTATGAAACAGTCGGTGTTCTCCGTATCCGTATTCGAACGCGGGAAGGTGTTGAAGAGGAAACCATTCGTGTTGCAGATGGCAGTGGCCTCATTCGACAAGAGGAAGGAGAACGAGTTCGTGCCGGGTTCGTTGAAGTTGATATCCTTGTACACGCCATTAGCCGCACTGCCCGACGTAGTAGCATGGTAAGAAACAGACCGAAGGAAGTACACATCCTGCTGGTAAGCCCAAAAGGCGCGCGTCTGGTTGCCGAAGGCAACGAAACCTCCGTTGTTTACACGGGAACCGTTCTCGGCGGCAACAAGCTCCACGGTAGCATGTCCAGCGTTCAACGCATCGATGATCTCTTGTGACTGGAACTGCAAGAAACCGGAGCCGAGAATGAATGCGCTGCCTTCTGGAGGCATCCTGCCCGTTAACGTCTGCACATAGCCAGACGCCAATTCAACTGGGCGGTCGGAAGAATTGTTATACAGTCCGAATCCATGATTCGCCGCGCCGTCCCACTGAGCGAGGAGACCGGATCGGACATAGCTTGTCGCATCCGCCTTACCGGTGCCGAAGCGGCGACGGTCGATTGCGGCATTCTTCGCGATCTCCTTCTCCGTCAACGTCCGTCCGTAGATACGGATGGCGAACACACGGGCATTCGGTTTGACGTTGTAGCCCGGAAGCAGACCGATATAACCGTCGGAACCTTCGGCAACATCGGTCGCGTATCGTGAGATGGTCGTGGGAGCAGGTGCTCCACTGATGTACCAGTGGTTTGTGCCTCCAGCAGAGAGAGCGAACGAAAGCGTGTTCGTCCCATCCAGATTGTAGAAGATATTGCTGTACTGACCGCTGTTGGCGTGATAGGAACAACCATTACAGAACGAGTCATTCTGCTGGTAGAGCCAAAAGCCGCGAGTCGCGTTTAGTCCGAAGGCGATAACACCGCCGTTGTGTACATAGGCCCCGTTTTTGGAGAGTGCGATCTCAATGGTCAAGCGTCCCTCGTTAATGGCAGAGAGGATTTCTGGGGAGTTGAACTTCAAGTACCCGTTACCCAAGGTGAAGGATTTCTCGTCGGCAGGGATTGTGCCGCCCAGCAATTCCGTCGCGATTCCGGACACCAGCTCGATGGGCTTGGTGGCATTGGCATCATGCAAACCATAACCCGCATTCTCGATGCCGTCCCACTGCGCGATTAGTCCGTCCTGCACATAGCTCTGCGCGGTTGTGTCATTCGCGTCGATCGGCTGAAAGAGAGCGGTTTCGCCCATGTTCGGCGTGATACCGAAACGGTCCCTGTCGATTCTTCCGTTTTCGGCAACTTCTGCCGCCGTCAGCTTGCGGTTATAGATGCGAATCGAATAGACATACGCATGAGCTTTGATGTTCAGCCAACTGGCCGCAAGCGTTCCGAGGTAACAGTCCGTGTCTGTCATGTCGGTCGAATAGCGGGTGAGCTGACCGATCGGAGATCCGCCGTCAAGTCCGAAGGTAGAGCCGCCAGAACTTGACAAGAGAAAGGTGATCGTCGTAGCATTAACACCTGGAATATGGAACGCATTGTTTTGACCGGACACATTTGCGTGGTAGGAGTAGTCGCACATCAAGATTCCGCCACCGTTATCATAGGCCGCTTGGTAGGCCCATAAACCGCGAGTGGTAGAACCGAAGGCGATCAATCCGCCGTTCCGCAGAAACCTCCCTGTATTCTTCGCGGTGATCTCGACAGTCATGTTGCCACTGTTGATGAGATCACGAATCGTCTCCGAGTTGAAGTGAAGATACCCAGTACCAAAGGTGAAATAATTGTCCCCTGCAGGTATCGTACCGGTCAGTTCCGTCTCGATCCCAGAGATCAGTTCAATAGGCTTGGCGGCGTTTGCATCGTGCGTCCCCCACCCCGCGTTCTCAATACCGTCCCACTGTGCAATCAATCCGCTCTGTACATAACTGCGAGCGGTCAGTTCTGCGGCGGACGCATCCACACAGATCGACAGCAAAACCGATACACCGAGAACAAGCAATCCAGTCTCATGCAGTTTCATCAGCACCTCCAATTTATAAACATGAGGTAATTGCAAAACCCCTGTAAGGGTACCATGCCCTTAACGCACCCCACTTTATCAAAACCCCGCGAAACCGTCAAGCGGTTTTTATATCGGGAGGGGGGGGGTATATCGTTGCACCGTAAATATTTATCTTGACATCCGCACGGTTTTATGCTATCCTTTGTGCTGTTAAAAACGAATGGGGGGAAACGAATGAACGAGACGGGACAGGCAAGGGGCGGTTTCGCGGGCTTCACCCCGCCCGTGAAGCGTCTGGCGACGGCGATAACGCCCCTTTCCGAGGCGGAAACTCAGACTCGGCTAGGGTTTTGCAATTACCTCCACAGACATCAGTGTAACAAATCCCACGCACGTCAAGTTCATTGTGGTTAGGTGTCTCCAGGGCGCATCTGCGTAATTCACTATCTCATGCACACGAGAGGATTTTGGAAACAACAGGAACGACCAATACAGGCGGTGAAGCCGCCCAGCGGGATAAGCGTGTTAAGCTAGGCAACGGGGACGTTGCCCCTCCCATTGCTGTTACGCCATGCGTCCCCTCCCGTTCGGTTGCAATCGATCGCCACCGATGACACGCGACAAACGACACATGACACGCGCATTGGACTGGCAGGACTGGCGAGACTAGCAGCTACCCCCGTCCCCACCGTCCCCATTGTCTCCATCGTCCCGCTTCTCAACCATTTAGCTGGCCCGAAGAGCCCGCCACCGCTACTGCCTACTCCCATTGCCTTCTCTATCATTCTTCATTTTTCTCTTTTTATTTTTCACTGGTGTCCCCAGTTTAACTCGCTTAGCTGGCTTAACACGCCTAACACACTTACCCAGCTTACCTCGCCTTGCCGCCCTTTCTCGACATGACCCAGTGCGTAACAGCGATGTAGGCAGTAATCAATACGACAAGTGCAAGTAGGATCCAGACAAGATCGCGATTGACCAAATCTTTTCCCTTCTCCAGAATCTCACGCCAAGAGAGTCCGTTCGTAGTCTTGCCCAACACCCATCCGACACCGCCGAGAATTGCAATCCAGATTCCCGCACCCAATCCCGTGAAAAAGGTGAATCGCCCAAGCGGCATTCGCGAAAGTCCTGCCGGGAGCGAGATCAGCTGACGAATCACCGGAATGAGTCGGCAGATGAATGTTGTCAGATCTCCATACCGGTTGAAGATTTCTGCCGCACGATCCAGCGCATCTGGCTTCACGAAGAAATAACGTCCGTATTTATGCAGAAAGGGATACCCCAGTTTCCATGCGATCAGATAATTGAAGTATGCGCCCGCCAACGAACCTGCCAATCCCGCAAGCAACGCAACGACGAGATCTAGCCATGGAATGCCAAAGCTTAATTCGCCGCGCGCCGCAAGTACCCCAGCCGGAATCATAATGATTTCGCTTGGGAATGGAATAAACGAGCTTTCAATCGTCATAAACGCAAAGATCAAAAAGAATCCCCAAACCGGAGCCAAATCAACAGCCGCCTGAATATTCGTAACCAAAAAATCCATCATTTCCCACATCTCCTCATGTTCATTTCTCCACACTCTTTCCGACAGATTCAGACTTCACTTCTTTCTCTCGTTCCACCAACACACAAATCGCACCCGCGTGGTCCAACGGCATCGTCTTGACGGGACAGTGATAGACAGCGGAAATCCGATCTTCACACAAAACCTCGGAAGAACTTCCATCGGCTACAATCTTTCCCTCGTCCAACAGAATAAGACGCGGAAAGAATTGGCTAGCCAAGGTGAGATCGTGTACTACAGTCACAATCGTAATCCCTTTCTCGCGATTCAGCCGCAGCAATAACCGAAGAAAGTCCGATCCGTGACGTAAGTCCAAATGTGCGGTCGGCTCGTCCAGCAGCAGAATCTGCGGTTCTCCGGCCAACACCATCGCCAGCGTGAGACGTTGACGTTCACCCCCGCTCATCTGCCAAAAAGGACGATCTGCAAACGCAAGCGTTTCCGTCCATTCCATCGACTCACGTACACTTTCGCGATCTTTTTCCGAAACCCCGCCGACGAGTGGTAGCCACGGGGTTCGTCCAAGCATCACGTATTCACTCGCCGTGTAAGGGAGATCACCCTCCAACTCTTGCGAGACGCAAGTCAACAGGCGTGCGCGTTGTCGCGGAGCGTAGTCGAAAAGTAAACGTCCGTTCAAACGAACAACACCTTGCGTGACGGCGAGTTGACCCGAAATGACGCGAAGCAGGGAGGACTTGCCGACCCCGTTCGGGCCGAGCAACGCAACGCACTCACCTCGTTCGACACGCAAGCTGACATCGCGCAGAACTGGGGCATGACCATATCCAGCCGTCACACCGTTCAGCTCAATCGCCGGACTCTCCCTGCATTCCCGTTCCATGTACTTTCCCGTACGCGTGGATTACTTCAGTGCAGGACGTCCACGCCATCCCTCGGGAATCTCGTAACCGAGAAGCCAGGCAATTGTCGGCGCGGTGTCCGCCAAAATCGTCGCTTCCTTGAGCTTCAGCCCGTTTACGACCGGACCATACACAAGGAATGGAATCTCGAAACAGTCAAGCCGATCCATGCCGTGCCCCTTACCAAATCCGCCGTGGTCGGCGATCAGCATCACCACCGTATCGCGGATTGCACCCGTCTTCTCCAGTTTCTCGACTACCTTTCCGAGATTTGCGTCCACATTCTGACAGGCGTTCGTAAAATGCGGGCTACCCCATCCGTCGCGATGCCCAGCGCAATCAACTTGATGCTGGTAAAGAAAGATCAACTTCGGTTTTTTATCCAGTTGCCGCAAGCAGTCTTCCATCGCGTCAACATCCTGCTTCGCGGGATCGCCGATATGGTAGTACTGGACATAGCTCATGTCGTTCGTCTCCTGACAGAAGCCGATTCCGTTCCAGTTGTAGATTGAAGCCGTATAGGCGGTCGGATCTTGCCTACGGATCTCGCTGAAGATGCAGGGAGGTTTTCCTTTTGCGGTCAGTTTCCATGCGGGGACATCGGGTTTCTTGCTGTTCCACTTACGGTATCCGTGCATTTCCACCGTCGTCCCGAAAAACGCGGTTGCCCAGTTAATGCCGGAAGAAGTCGGGAAGCAGTTTCGCGCAATCGTGAACTTCCCATTCTTGCAGAGACGCGAAAAATTCGGCATCACGTTCCAGGGAATGTACTGGTAACCAAAACCATCCACCCCAACCAGAACCACATGCTTTGCAATGCCACCCTTGGTCTCTCCAGACACGGGTTGCGTCAACAGACAGCCGATTTCCGCGACTGCCACCAACATCGATCCT